>NZ_JBSLZM010000001.1:0-28915 GCF_056494385.1 Aquifex sp.
GGGTTCTTACTCTCAGTAATCTCTCTTCCTATAACGATTATGTCAGCACCTCGTTTCTTTGCCTCCGCAGGGGTGAGAACCCTACTCTGATCATCTTTCTTTTTCTTTATCCTTATTCCCGGAACAATCGCTATGAATTCCCTGTCGAGATTTTTCTTGAGAAACTCTACTTCCTCCCCGGAACAGACCACTCCGTCTATTCCCTTATCAAGTCCCATCTTTGCAAGGTGAAGAACGAACTCCTTTATATCTCCGAAAGAGGTTCTTAAAAAACCGAGGTAGCCCTCGTCGTGAGAGGTAAGAAGGCTAACTCCTAAAATCTTCGTATCTCCCTTTTTCTTTACCGCCTCCCCGACCATACGCTCCCCGCCGAGGAGATGAAGCGTTGTGTAGTCCGCACCGAGATTGCTTATCTCCTCAACAGCGATACCTACAACAGAAGGAATATCGTGAAGTTTCAGGTCAAGGAACACTTCATAAGGGAACTCTTCTTTTAGTTCCCTTACCGCATCTCCTCCCCTTTCAAGGTATATCTTATGTCCTATTTTCACTATTAATGGGTAGTTCTCAAAGAAGTCGTATAAATCCCTTACAATCTTTATGGCTCTTTCCCAAGGAACGTCAAGTGCTACACATACCCTTGTCATACTAAAATTAAACTATATGAACGGATACTACGTCGTTTTTATTACCACACCCGTTGATAAAGGAAAAGAGATTGCTAACTTCATAGTTGAGAACAAGCTCGGTGCTTGTGTTAATGTTGTCCCCGAAGTGAGCTCCGTTTACTGGTGGAAGGGAAATATAGAAAAGGATAAAGAGGCACTGCTTGTAGTAAAGACTTCTGCGGAGAAGTTCGGAGAACTTGTATCAAAGGTAAAGGAAGTTCACCCGTATACCGTTCCCGAGATTATAGCACTTCCGATAGTTGCGGGAAACCCTGACTACCTTAACTGGATAGATGAGAGTCTGAAATGAGACCCCTCAGACTTGAGTTAAAAGGCTTCACCGTTTACAGAAAACCCCAGGTGATAGACTTCTCAAACCTTTCCTTTTTCGTAATACAGGGAAAGACCGGAGCGGGTAAGACGAGCATAGTAGACGCAATAACCTACGCTCTTTACGGTAAGGTTCCGAGATACGGAAGCAGTGTAGCTACGAAGCACGTCCTCTCAAGGGGTGAGAAAGAGCTAAAGGTCTCCCTTGACTTCTCAATAAAGGGGAAGAAATACAGAGTTGAGCGTTTCTACAGAGCCTTTCCCGAAGATTCCCAGGTAAGAGTTTACGAAGAAGGAAGGAGACTGAACCTTAAGGGAAGGGACGCGACCGAAAAGTGGCTTTCTCAGATAGCAGGTCTTGATTACAAGACCTTTACAAAGGTTATACTCCTTCCCCAGGGAGCCTTTGACTCCTTCCTTAAGGACTCTTCAGAAAGGAAAAAGATTCTCGTAAACCTTTTAGGACTTGAGGAGCTTGAGAAAATAGCCCAGCTTGCCGGGGAGGAATACAGAAAGCTTGAGGGAATAAGGGAAACACTTAAAGGGGAGCTTATAACCCTAAAGGATTACGATGAAAATAAAGAAGAAAGGATAAAGGAAGAACTCTCAAGAAGCAGGAAAAGGCTTGAAGAACTAAAAGATGAAGAGGAAAAGGCACGGGAAGAATACCAAAAGGCTAAGGAAAAATACGAGATTGAGAAGGAGCTATTAGAAATTGAGGAGAAGTTAAACTCTCTTGAGGAAAAAAAAGCTGAAGTTGATAGACTGAAAGAAAAACTAAACTTATCAAGGAGGGTGGCACCCTACGTTCCCGTTGCCAAAAGAGTGGACGAGATAGACCTGAAACTTACGGAGCTGAGACTGAAAAAGGAAAAGCTTATAAAGGAGGTAAAGGCGTTAACCGAGGAACTTAACCTTTTAAAAAAGAAAGAGGCGGAACTGGAAGCGAGAAAGGAAAAGGTGAAGGAGTATTTAGAGAGGGAAAAGGAACTTGAGATAAAACTGAGTAAGATACAGGAAGTAAAAGAGCTTTTAAGGGAAGTTGATAAACTGAAAAAGGAATTAAAAACTACAGGCGATGCTCTAAAGGTAGCGGAACAGAAGTATGAGGAGCTCAAAAGGAGGGTTGATAAAGGAAAAAAAATAATAGAGGAAACCGAAGAAGAACTTAATAAGATTAAGGACGAGTTTTCAGAAGATAAATACACCGAACTAAAGGCAAAAGAAAGACTTCTTGAAGAGGTAAGAAAAAAGGAAAGAGAACTGAAGCTCAGGAGAGAGGAAAGGGAAAACTTAGAGGAAAAATACAGATATGCCTTATCGGAACTGAAAAAATTAAGGGAAAAGCTTAAAGAGAAGGAAGAGGAGCTTAAAGAAAAGGAAATACTTTACCACGCCCATATGGTTGCATCCTACCTTTCTGAAGGGGATAAATGTCCCGTATGCGGTGGTGTTTACAGAAGTAAACACGCCCCTTCCATGGACTTTTACGAAGTGAACGAACTCAGCACTTACGTTGAAAAGCTCCGGAAGGAGGAAAGGGAACTTGATAAGATAACCGCCCTCCTTAAGGAGAAGCTTGACAATCTCTCACAGGAAATAAGAAGGCTTGAGGAAGAACTCAAGGAGCTGAAAAGGGAGCTTCCATTTAATCTAAAAGAAGAGATAAAGAGGCTCGAGTCTTTAAAGAGGGTAAAGGAAGAGCTTGAAAGGAAGCTTGAGAAATACAGAAAAGCTCTTGAGGAGCGTATAAACGAAAGGGAGAATGCCTACAGGGAGTTTATCAACCTTCGCGAGAAACTCAATTACATTAACAAGAGTTTAAAAGAAAGGGAAGAGAAGCTGAAGGATTACCTTTCCCTTCTTGAGTGTGAAGACGTGAGCGAGTGTGAAAGGTTAATTAAAGAGGAACTTGAAGCTATTAAGAAGTATGTAAAAGATACCGAGGAAAAGGAAAAAGTCCTTAGAAAGAAGCTTGAAGAGGTATCCCTGAAGAGGTCAAAGCTTGAGGGAGAACTCACCGAACTGAAGGAAACCATAGAAACGCTGGAGAAAGAAAAGAGGGAAAAGCTTGAGAAACTGGCGGAAATTTACGACGTTGCAAAATCCCCCTCGGATATCTTAAGCCTTTACTTAGGAGAGAAAGAAAAAGAGGTTGAGGAGACGATAAAGGAGTTTGAGGATAACCTGAGAAACCTGAGCTATAAGGAAAAGGAGCTGAAGGAAAAGTTAAAGAACTACGAGGACACAAAAGGGCTAAAAGAGGCGGAGGAGATATACCTAAGGGTGAAAAAGGAGATAGAAGAACTAACAAAGGCTATAGGGGAACTTGAAATGGAGCTCCAGCATGTGAGGGAAAGGATAAAGAGAAAGCAGGAAATAACAAAAGAGTTGAAAGCCATAGAGGAGAAACTCAGGGTTTACGGTATTATAAGGAACGATTTCAGGGCGGATAGGTTTCAGAAATACGTAACCGATATTATGCTTGCGAAAGTGATAGACAGGGCAAGCGAATACTTTTACAAGCTGACAGGAACCTACTTCTTTGAGCTGGATGAGAAGAAAAACATAACTGTTAGAGACACTACTACGAACCAGTTGCGGCCCATAAACAGTTTAAGCGGTGGGGAAACGTTCCTTGCAAGTCTCTCTTTAGCCTTCGGTGTTAGCGATATACTTTCAGGAAACGCCCACCTTGAGAGCCTGTTTATAGACGAAGGGTTCGGAAGCCTTGACGAAGACACAAGGGAAAGGGTGGGGGAGATACTTGAAGCTATAAAGACAAACGTAAATAAGATGATAGGAATTATATCCCATATTCCCGACCTTGCGGAAAGGTTCTCCCAAAAAATAATTGTTGAGAAGAAGGGAGATTTCTCTGAAATAAAGGTCATCTATTAGACATCCAGTAATTTTCAAGGAGTTCGTAGAACTTATTTACAGCCTTTTTTACGAGATGGTATGCATCCCTCTTGTTTTGGAGGTTAAAATCCCTCTTCACCGTGTCAAGAGAAGCCTCGTAGTAACGCTTCTTTATTATGGTTCTGTAAGGTTCTTCCATTCTATCAAGAATATTCTCAAGGTCAACGATAAATATAACGTGCCTCGTAAACTTTGCCTCTCTGTTAAATAGTTTTAACTTCCTCGGAGGAGCCTGGATTACGCTTCCCTTTGCAAGCTCAACGGTGTTCCTACGTTCCTTAGAGAGGTAATACCTATCCATAATATCCCTTACAACACTCAGCTTATACTCAAATAAATTCATGACCTCCCTCCTATAAGTTTTTGGTATCCAGAATAATAGTTACGGGTCCCCAGTTTTCAATAAAAACGTCCATCATAGCCCCGAATACACCCGTCTCAACTCTGAGACCGCTTTTTTTAAACTCTTCTACTGTTTTCTCATACAGCTCCTTAGCCCTCTGGGGTTTTTCCGCCTCTTCAAAACTTGGCCTTCTTCCCTTCTTCACGTTTGCGTAAAGGGTAAACTGGGACACTACAAGAAGCTCCCCCTTAATGTCCAGAACAGAGTAGTGAAACTTTCCCTCTTCGTTCTCAAATATCCTGAGGTTTAGAACCTTATCAACGAGTTTTCTTATGTCCTCCTCGGTATCCCCTTTTCCTACGCCGAGAAGTATGTTCAGCCCTTTCCCTATCTCACCTACTACCTTTCCATCTACAAGGACTCTGCTACTCTTTACCCTCTGGATAACTGCTCTCATCTCACCAGATAATAACCTTTTCTGCTTCTTCAATCATTTTAACTATATCCTCGTAGCTTTTCATAACTTCTTCCTTAAACTTCAGCCCTCTCGCCTCTGCATCTTCCTTACATACATACCAACCTTCCCTTGAAGGATACCTCAGAACGCCGTCTTGAATAAGAACCACAACATCCCCGCTGTTAAGGTAGTCCGAGGAAAAATCCCCGAGCTTTCTCACAAGCCAAAGTGTTTTTATACTCATGAATTAAAATTTTATACGGGAGGGTTATGCGATTAGCGTTGATAAGTACGTAATACTGTTGTTTGCGATAGTGTACACGGGATTGATGCTCATAGTAAAAGATATTCTCGTTAAGTATCTGGCTTCTCTTTACTCTGTATCTTTTTTACTACTATTTACCTCCTTTCAACTGGAAGGTAAACTGCCCAGTTTATACACATACGCACTCGGAACTGCAGGTATAGTTTTCTTAGCATACACGTTCTTTGAAAATTTAAAACTCGTAAGGCTCATAAGAAAGCTTGAAAGTAAAGCCTACATAGACCCCCTAACGGGAATCCACAACAGAAAGTATCTGGAGGAGGTCTTCAGGTTTGAAATTGAGAAATATAAGAAGGTCAGAAAGCCGTTTTGTATACTTTTTCTTGACCTAAACAACTTCAAGCATGTAAACGATAGATACGGCCACACGGAGGGAGATAAGCTTCTTAGGGAAATTGCACAGGCCATAAAAGAGAACGTGAGGAAGGAGGACTTTGTAATAAGATACGGTGGAGACGAGTTCATAATAGTTACGGATGCGGGACCCGATACCATTTTAAAGCTTGTTGAGAGACTCCATACCTCCCTTAAGTTCACCTATAAAGACGTAGAAATCTCTGTCTCTATAGGAAGTGCATGTTACCCCGTAGACGGAAAAGGCTTAGACCAGCTTTTAAGGGTAGCGGACGAAAGAATGTATAAGATAAAGAGACTCCAGAAGAAATTACTCCAGGCGGATAAAGGGTAGTATATCCTTTAGGTCTATGTACCTGTCCGCCGCGTTTACGAGTTCAAGGGAAGAGCTCTCTTTTGTTGAGACGCATATAATTTCCTTACCAAAATTTCTTAAGGTGTAAACCAGTCTTTCAAAGTCACTGTCTCCCGAACAGAGAATAGCGGTATCGTAGTTATCCTTCGTGAGAAGCATATCTATCGCTATATCAACGTCCAAGTCTCCCTTTAGGGTACCGTCCTTAAGTTGTTTTACGGGTTTCTTTACCACGGTAATACCGCTGAAGGCAAGAAGTTTTAAGAACTTTTCCTGTTTCTCGTCCTCCTCCTTGTAAGCAAGGTAAAAAAACACGTTGTATATATCGTAGTCCTTTTTAAAGTAGTCTATGAACTTTATTATGTCTATCTTTGCGTTTAAAAAATTCTTTTGAATGAAGTATAAATTCGTCCCATCTATAAATATCCCCGCTCTTCTTTTCATTCTTCATCACCGACTATATACCACACCCTTATGCCCGCGGAGACGTGTGCATTTCTTTGCCATATTGTTTCAACGTTTATAACCTTAACCCTGTTGAGCTTTATCCATTCGTTTACCTGCTTTTCCAGTAAATCTTCAAGGGTTTCATCTATAAAAGGAGCTGTCTTTCTATAAAAATCCTTAAATTTTATCTCCATAACTTAACCTCCTCAAGGTGTCCTTCAGGTTATCTCCTCCCTCTCCTCCTTTTCCTCCTCCGGAGGAACGGCAACTGCCACTCTTGCGGGTCTAAGAACCTTGTCGTGTATGAAGTATCCCTTTCTTACTACCCTAACAACTGTGTTCGGCGGGAAGTCCTTTGTTTCTACCCTATCAACGGCTTCTGCAACGTATGGGTCAAACTCCTTACCCTCTATCTGTATCTCCTTTATCCCGTATTGCTCAAATATCTTCTTCATCTCGGAGTAAACCATCTCTATACCGAGAACAAGGGACTTAATGTCCTGAGACTTCCTCGCAAACTCAAGGGCTCTCTCAAAGTTATCCATAACCTCAAGAAGGTCATAAGCAAACTTTTCGTAACAATACTTCCTTTGTTCTTCCAGGTCCCTCCTGTATCTTTCCTTTAGATACTCTATTTCCTTTTGGAGTTCTGCAACTCTAAGGTTTGAGTTTTTTGCAACGTTTTCAAGTTTTTTTACTTTTTCTTCAAGCTCTTTTTCCCTTTTCTTTAATTCTTCAAGCTCCTTCTCAAGTTCTTTTCCTTCCTCCTTTTTAACTTCCTTTTCTTCCATCTTTCACCTCCTTCAGGATTTGTTGATGACTTCCCACTCGGTTATGAGCTGTTTACCTCTTACGAAGTGGCTCCTTAATCTTAAATGTAATAAATTCTTAAGCTTTTTAAATCCTTCCCCGCCTACGAGTGTTGGAACGTTTTCCCCTCCAACTATAACGGGAAGGTGTATAAGTCTAATCTCGTCAACGTATCCCCTTCTTACGAACTCCCAGTTTATTGAAGCTCCTCCCTCAACCATTAGGGACCTTATTCCCCTTCTGTAAAGTTCGGGAAGGAGAAGGTCAAAGTCAACGAGCTCATCTCCCGCAACTATAACCTCAACACCTTTTTCTTTCAGTTTTTCAATTTTCTCCTTAGGAGCCCTCTGTGTAGTGGCTATTATCGTCTTAGCTTCTTCCACGTTTAAGACGTTAGCGTCTATGGGAACGTTTGCTGTAGAGCAAGGTATAACCCTTACGGGGTTCTTTCCCTTTGCGTATCTTACGGTAAGACTCGGATTGTCCGTTCTTACGGTTTCGCACCCTACCATTATCCCGTCAACCTTTGCCCTTATCTCGTGGAGATACTTGTAGGCTTCTTCATCCATAAGACTCATAAGTTCCTTAGAAGAGGCACCCCTGTATAGGGTAAGCTTTCCGTCAACACTTACTTCCGAAACGATTATCACGTAAGGCCTTTCCATAAAGAAACATTTTAAACCGATAAAATTTTTAAACCCCGAGAGTTGAATTGTTAACATGTTTACAAAAATGTAAAATTTTGTAAAAAAACCTTAAAGAAAAGGGGATAAATTTTCGGCACACTTCTTGCATAATAGTCTTAGGAGGAGGTGATATGAAAAAGATAGAGGCGATAATCAAACCTTTTAAGCTTGACGAGGTTAAAGATGCACTCGTTGAGATAGGTATAGGCGGTATGACCGTAACTGAGGTAAAGGGTTTCGGCCAGCAGAAGGGCCACACAGAAATTTACAGGGGAACTGAATACGTAATTGACTTCCTTCCCAAGGTGAAGATTGAGGTCGTTGTAAAGGACGAAGACGTTGAAAAGGTGGTTGAAACTATAATGAAGACCGCTCAAACGGGAAGGGTAGGGGACGGAAAGATTTTCATAATTCCCGTTGAGGACGTAATCAGGATTAGGACCGGTGAGAGAGGTGAGCAAGCTATTTAAAAATTCCATTAAAGGAGGTGTAATATGCCCAAGTACACACCTGAAGAGGTTCTTGACCTCATTCAGAAGGAAGGCGTACGGTATGTCGACCTGAGATTTTCCGACCCCTTTGGTCAGTGGCAACACCTTACCATTCCCGCTTACGAGATTTCAAAGGAAACCTTTGAGAACGGAAGGGGATTTGACGGTTCTTCTATAAGGGGATGGCAATCCATAAACGAATCTGACATGCTTGTAAAACCCGACCCCAACACCGCATTCATAGACCCATTCATAGAACCCAAGACGCTCGTTATGATATGTGATATCTACGATCCCGTCACCGGGGAGAGATACGGAAGGGATACAAGATACATAGCTCAGAAGGCAGAGCAGTATCTCAAACAGACGGGAATAGGTGATACTGCATATTTTGGTCCCGAGGCCGAGTTCTTTATATTTGACTCGGTTGAGTTCGGAACAGGTGCTAATTACGCTTTCTGGAGGGTTGACTCTGAAGAGGGATGGTGGAACAGGGAAGTTCCCTCAACGGGATATAAGATACCCCACAAAAGAGGATATTTCCCCGCGCCGCCCGTTGATAAGATGATGCAACTCAGGAACGAGATGGTCTCTATAATGTCCGACCTCGGTATAATCGTTGAGCTTCACCACCACGAGGTTGCAACCGCTGGACAAGGAGAGATAGACATAAGGTATGACTCCTTAGTAAATCAGGCTGATAAACTCTTCCTTTACAAGTACGTAGTTAGGATGGTTGCCGCAAAACACGGAAAGTATGCAACCTTCATGGCTAAGGTTCTTCCCGATGACAACGGTTCCGGAATGCATACCCACTTCTCCATATGGAAGAACGGCGAAAACCTCTTTGCCGGAAGCGAATACGCAGGACTTTCAAAGACGGCACTTTACGCAATCGGAGGAATTCTCAAACACGGTCCTGCAATAGCGGCATTCACGAACCCCACGGTAAACTCCTACCACAGGCTGGTTCCCGGCTACGAGGCACCCGTAAGGCTTGCATACTCCGCAAGGAACAGGTCCGCAGCTATAAGAATACCCATGTATTCCCAAAATCCCAAAGCCAAGAGAATTGAGGTAAGATTCCCCGACGCTACATCAAACCCCTACCTTGCATTTGCAGCAATACTTATGGCTGCAATAGATGGTATTGAGAACGAAATAGACCCCGGAGAACCCTTTGATAAGGACATATACTCCTTACCTCCCGAGGAGCTTGAAGGAATACCCCAGCTACCCGGCTCCCTTGAAGAAGCATTAAAGGCACTTGAAAACGACTACGAGTTCCTGCTCAAAGGAAACGTATTTACCGAGGAGTTCCTTCAGCTCTGGATAGAAGCTAAAAGAGCTGAAATAGAAGAGCTCAGGTTTATACCTCACCCCAAGGAGTTTGAACTCTACTGGGATATCTAATTTTTAAGGGGTGTTTTTCCTCTTTCTTTTTTAAACATTTTTGAAAAAAAGAAAAAAAGGAGGACGTAAAATGAGGGGACCAGGTTTATTAGGTATTAGTATACCTCTTTTAGTAAGTATCCCGGCCTTTGCAGGTGAGGGAAAACTTGATACCGGGAACACCGCCTGGATGCTCATAGCTTCCGCACTCGTTGTATTTATGACCGTTCCCGGACTTGCACTTTTCTACGGAGGACTTGATAAAACCAAAAGTATTCTCAACACAATAGCTATGTCCTTCAGTGCTTTTGCGGTAGTTACGCTTACGTGGGCAATCATAGGCTACTCTATAGCCTATGGGGACGATATAGCCGGCTTTATGGGAAATCCCTTTCAGTATATCTTTGCTAAGGGAATAAGCGGTTTAAACGATGCGGGATACCCTGCGCTTCTTGATGTTATGTTCCAACTCACTTTTGCAGCTATAACGACCGCCCTTATAAGCGGTTCATACGTAGGAAGGATGAAGTTTTCCGCGTGGCTGCTTTTTGCAGTTCTTTGGAGCATTATCGTTTATCCCCCTGTAGCTCACTGGGTTTGGGGAGGAGGTTTTCTCGCAAATGACGGAGCCCTTGACTTCGCCGGCGGAACGGTTGTTCATATAAACGCAGGTATAGCCGGCCTTGTGGGTGCTTTAATCCTCGGAAGGAGAAAGGATACATCACTCATTCCTAACAACGTTCCACTCGTTGCTTTAGGTGCGGGTATACTTTGGTTCGGTTGGTTCGGATTTAACGCCGGTTCCGCACTTGCCGCAAACGAGACGGCAGCATGGGCTATGCTGAACACGACGGTGGCAACCTCAACGGCAGCACTAGTTTGGATGATTGTTGAATGGCTTCACGCAGGAAAACCTACAGTTGTTGGTATATCCTCGGGAATAATTGCAGGGCTTGTTGCGATAACACCTGCGGCCGGATATGTAAACATAATCGGGGATATATTCATAGGTGCTATAGCTTCTCTACTTGCCTACTTTGCAGTTGCGGGTCTTAAACCTAAATTTGGATACGACGATGCCCTTGACGTTTTCGGTATTCACGGCGTTGCGGGAATAGTGGGGGCAATACTTACCGGTGTGTTTGCGGACCCAAACGTAGGCGGTTCCGCAGGACTGCTTTACGGAAACCCCGGGCAGGTTATAGTTCAGATAAAAGGTGTTATAGCAACCCTTGTTTACTCAGGAATTTTAACCGCTATAATACTCCTCGTAATAAAAGCTGTAGTAGGTCTCAGGGTATCCGAGGACGAAGAGATTGAAGGTATTGACTCAACACAACACGGTGAGAAAGCCTACGACATTTAAAGGAGGTAGCGTTATGAAAAGGTATATCATGCTTCTTTCCCTTTTTGCTGTTTCTACACCCTCTTTTGGAGAGGATAAAAAGTTTAATGTAGTATCTTCGGTTCCCATAAAACTCTACGGCGGGGCTTCGGGAGCGTATTTCTGGACTAATAACACAAGAACGAGCAGTGATGAAGATGACAAGATACAGCTTTCAAACGGAATACTTCAATTAAACGGAGCGTTTGGAAATAAGATAAAACTTAGCTTTGACTTAGCTCTAGGAACAGTTCTTGTCCCCACACTGTGGGATGGAGGTCAGAATGACCCAGTTAGTTATAGTTTCACAGATGGTTATCTTAATACATCTGGATTCGGGCTTGTGTGGGGATATGCGAGCTTCCGGCCCTTCAAGGGAATTTCCGTTGATGCAGGAGTTCTTCCTACAAACATCGGGTATGAAGTTGCAAGCACATATGTCAATCCGAACATAACACTCGGAACTATCTGGTATGCCCAGCCGGTTATATATGAGGGAATAAGGCTAAACTTTGACCTTAAAGAGCTGGTAAATATTCCCCTCGGTTTTTACGCTGAGTATAACCAAGAATTCAATACGGATAATTACGCTTTAGGAGTAAACGGAGAGTTTTCCGGTGTTAGTTTTGCGTTAAATTACTACGACTACCGAGCTAATAAAAACCTCGTTGACCTTGTTCTCGGATACGCGATATCCAACGTAGACCTCGGCCTTAACTTTGACTGGCAGTGGCTTGATGATAGCGCAAAACAGCCCGGTAAGGACAACAACGCGTGGGGTGTAGCTCTCTACTTTATTCCCAAGTTTGAAACCCGAGTGGGTGAACTGAGTATTCCCATAAGGCTTGAATATTTTGACGAGGGGACGAGCGGTATCTACAGTGGAAGTGAAGAAGACAACAACGGCTGGAGTGTAACAGTAACACCAACATACAGACCTTCTCCGAACACCTTTGTGAGAGTTGAGTACGCTTACCTTAACACGGATAAGAAAGTTATAAACGGAGAAGATAACAAGACTACTATATCCGCGGAAATAGGCTTTACTTTCTGATACAGCCCCTGCACGCCTTCCTTCTTTTACGCTTTTTTCTTTAATTTTATACAGGTAAAGCCTGCATTTTCAAAAAAACCCGGTAAAATCTCCTTGCTTTTTACAGGTTTTGTATCCTGCGGTTCTTCTATAACGGTGCTTCTCATTTCCTCAAAAGAAAATAAATTTTTTGTAAATTCTTTTATCTCAAAAAAGGAGTAAAACCTCGCATGTTTATAGAGTGGATGTCCCTGCTTTGCCTTTTCCCTGTAAAATCTTGCCCAAGAACTTTCCGATAGAACGAGTCCCAGGTATAGATTACCTTCCTTTTTTAGAACCCTATGGCTTTCCTCAATAACTCTTTCGGGATTTTCCACAAAACAAAGGGTTACTATTATGAAGACCCCGTCAAAGGTTTCAGACTTAAAGGGTATATCCTCACCCCTTGCGAGGCTTACCTTTATCCCTCTTTTTCTTGCTACTTTCAGCATGTTAAAAGAGGTATCTATGCCGAATTCTATTCCGAGCCTTTGGGCAAACCTTCCTGTTCCCACACCTACTTCAAGAAAGGTTCCTTTCCCCTTTATAAGTCTTCTTAAACACTCTACTTCAAGTTCATAGGCACTCTTTCCGAAGGGCTTTTCGTACCACTCGTCGTAGCGTTTGTAGTAGGTATCAAAAGGGTTCATATTAAAATTTTATTAATAGCGGGTGTGGCGGAACTGGCAGACGCGCCGGACTCAGGATCCGGTGCCCGCAAGGGCGTGCGGGTTCGACTCCCGCCACCCGCACTATTTTTTTACTTGACAAATTGGTTTTGAGATTGTATCCTAATTTCAAAGGAGGAAACCATGGAAAGCCTAAAAGAGCTAAAGGAAGGAACGGAGTTTGTAATTCTCGGATTTGAAAACGAAGAAGATCCTATAGTTTCAAAACTTAAATCAATGGGACTCAGGAAGGGAAAGAGGGTAAAGGTTCTTATGAAGAACGGAAGGGTTTACCTTTTAAAGCTTGACAACTCAAGGATAGTCCTTGATAGAAATCTACTTTCAAGGATAAAGAGGGAATCAGCTTAATGCCTGTTCCCCTTGAAAAACCACTACAGGAACATATACTTGAGGATATTAGACGTAAATTTCACCTATTTTCAACAACCGTTTACCAGAGTTCTAATCTCGGCGGAGGAGCTTACTCGGCCAACCACTTAGTTTTTGAGCTTAACAACACAAAGATAAAGTTTTTTACAAACCTTTCGGTTTCCTTGGGAAACGGAGTAAACGACGTTTTTGAAGAAAAAGGTTTTTCTTCGCTTCCTTCAGCGGACGACCTTGAGAGACAAACGAAAAATGTAGATGGAACGGGAAGAAAGTACTTATTCGAACTCGGCTTGAGCTATAAAGAGAAGTATCTTGAACTAACAGCGGGACTTATAGACACAACGGGAACTTTTGATACATCTAACTACGCTAATGATGAGCTTTCCCAGTTTATGAATACCGACCTCGTAAATAACCCTCTGAGTTTATTACCCTCTTATAACTTGGGAATGATACTAAGTCTCAATTATAAAGCTTTTAAGTTCTCACTCGGAGCATCCGAGGGAAAGCCCGACACGGAAAGTGTTTACTTAGTTCAAGGTGAGATAAACAAGGAAAATGTTCACTTCTCGGCACATTACTTTTACGCACCCTACGAAAACATAAGCGGTATTGGTATCACAGGGGATTACACGTTAAAAAACCTCGGCCTATTCTTGAGACTCGGGAAGAACTCTGAAAACAGTTATGAATACTTCGCAAGTTCGGGATTTGCTTACTCCCTCGGGAAACACACTGTTGGCTTGGGAGGGGCTTTCAGGAAGGGAAAACGGAAAAAGAGTGTTTCGGTTGGAGAGTTTTACTATAAGTATGACCTTCCTTTTTCTTTTCACGTAACCTTTGACATTCAGTATATTGACGATGTCAGGAACGCTTACGTCCTGGGGGTGAGACTACACTATGAGTTCTAAGGTTATAAAGGTTGCGGTTGCGGGAAACCCAAATGTAGGGAAAACCACTATTCTTAACGCTATAGCGGGAACCTCCTTGAAGGTGGGAAACTGGCCGGGCGTTACCGTTGAAAAAAAGGAAGCTTTCGTGAATTACGGAGATTACAGAATACACTTTGTTGACCTTCCTGGTATATACACCCTTGAGCCGGTCTCCGAAGATGAACAGATAGCGGTTAATTTTCTGGAAAAGGGAGAAGTTGATGTAATTCTTGACGTTATAGACTCAACAAACTTTGAAAGAAATCTTTTACTTACGGTTCAACTCCTTGAGTTTGAAAAACCGACGGTTCTCGCACTTAACCTTTACGACGAAGCACAAAAGCTCGGAATAGAGATAGACGAAAAGAAACTTGAGGAACTTTTGGGAGTAAGAGCAATTAAAACGATAGGGAAAAAGAAAGTAGGTGTTGATAAACTCCTTGAGGCTATAGTTGAGGTTTACGAAAAAAAAGAGATACCCAGACTTGAGTATTCCACCGAGATAGAAGAGTTTTTAAGGCGGGTTGCGGAAAAGTATAAGAACTTAAAAGCTGAACCTTTCACAAAGCACGAACTTATAAAGCTCCTTATGAAGGATGGGGAACTCCTGAAGGAGTTTGAAGAAAAGTATAAAAAGAGCTTTAAGGAAGTTCTTGAAGAAGAAAGATACGGATACGTTCACGGAATCTACGAGGAGGTTGTGAGAGAAAAAGAGGCTTTAACGAGAAACCTAACGGACTTGCTTGACACAATCCTTCTCCATCCTGTTTTAGGTATTTTCGCCTTTATTTTCATTATCTTTATGCTCTTTAAGGTTGCCTTTGACTTCTCAAGTCCCCTTATAGACTGGGTGGATGGCTTTTTTAACGATTTCTTAAATCCGTTGTTCCTTAACCTCTTTAACTCCTTCGGTGCTCCCGAATGGCTGAGCAGGTTTTTCTCCGAAGCGGTTATAGGTGGGGTAGGCTTTGTCCTAACTTTTGTTCCTCTCATATTCGTTTTATACCTTCTCATAACCTTCCTTGAGATGTCGGGATACATACCGAGGGTTGCCTTCCTTATGGACAAGGTTCTCCACAGGTTCGGACTCCACGGGAAAAGCGTAATTCCTCTAATCTTAGCACTCGGGTGCAACGTTCCGGCAATAGTCGCAACAAGAACTATGGAGTCTTGGAGAGAGAAGCTAATAGTAATAGCAATGATACCTTTCATAAGCTGTCCTGCTCGTCTCGTGGTGTTTTCCTTTTTTACACTTATCTTCTTTCCCCAAAACGCTGCACTCGTTATAACATTCCTTTACATTTTAGGCTTAGTTGTAGCCCTATTTACCGCTTTTCTTCTGAGGAAAACCCTTTTCAGAGGGGAGGCTCTTCATTTCGTGATAGAACTTCCCCCTTACAGACTTCCTTCTTTCAGCACCCTTTTAAACATATCTTGGCTTCACACAAAGGACTTTATCTATAGAGCGGGAACGCTCATATTCGGAGCTTCTATTCTTGTTTGGTCCCTTTTAAACCTTCCCCCGGGTGTAAACAACCCAAAAGACAGCCTTGCGGGATATATAGGTAAGGCCTTAGTTCCCGTATTTGAACCTATGGGTATACAGGACTGGAGAGCTACAACCTCCTTAATCCCCGCATTTCTCGCAAGGGAGATAGTGATAAGTTCTATGGGTGTTATATACTCAAGCACGGAAGAAAACCCTGAGGAAAAGACTATTAACTTTAAAGAAGAACTGATAAAACAAGTTAAGGGACTTATTCAAGCTTTTGGAGATGGTATAAAGGCCGTTTTTACTTTTAAACTCCTTGCTCTGGAAGTGGAAGAGGAGGAGGGCAGCCTCAAGGAGTTGATAAAAAACAGCTTCACGCCCGCAGCCGCACTGTCGTTTATGGTTTTCATACTCATATACACCTCGTGTCTCGGAACTTACGCAACAATGGGAAGGGAGATAGGATACGGAAAAGCAACTATGTTTCTACTCTATAGCTTTGTCTTAGCGTGGTTTGTCGGAACGGTTGTTTATAAAGTATTCTCTTAATCCTTCTTCCCCTCTTCCTTCTTCTTATAGTCGGGTTGGTAAGCAACAATTGCCTCTTTTGAGAAGGTTATCTTTGTATTTGCATCAACCTTCAGTGTTATCGTTCGCTCTCCTATATCTACAACCGTTCCCCATATACCCGATGATGTTATAACTCTGTCTCCTTTTTTCAGACTCTCAAGAAACTTTCTGTGCCTCTCCCTTTCCTTTTTCTGGGGTCTTATTATCAGAAAGTAAAACATAAGGAATATAGCGAGTAGAAATATTATCTGGAAAATCAATGCTCCTACCGGACTTTGGTGCTCCATATAGCTTCACCTCCTTTCTAAGGTAAAAGTATTTTAGAATATTTAAGTATTATGAAAAGGTTTTTTGCATTTTTCTTTATTTTAATAGCCTTCGGTTTTTCCGCTCCGAAGATTTTAGTTAAACACTCCTGGATAATGGAACCCCCTCCGGGACCCAACACAACCATGATGGGAATGGTGATTGAAAATCAAGGAGACGAAGCAGACGAACTTCTCAAGGTAGAAACCGATATAGCCAAAAAGGTAGAACTACACAAAACAGTGATGGAAAACAACGTCGCGAAAATGGTTCACCAGCATTCGGTAGTCATACCTCCCCATTCAAAGGTAGAGTTTAAGCACCACGGATACCACGTAATGCTGATAGGATTGAAAAAAACGATTAAAAGCGGGGATAAGGTGAAGGTTAAGCTCATTTTTAAGAAAAGCGGAGAGATAGAACTTGAAGTTCCCGTTGTAAAGATGCACCACATGCACCGTTGATGAGATATCTCTTTTTTCTCTTTCTAATCGTTATTTCCTGCTCGGTGGAGACGATTTACGACATAAGTTTTTTAGACCTCTCGGGGAAACCCGTAAAGATTAGAAGGGAGGATAAGAAGCTACTCATATACGTTTGGAGCGGGACTTGTGTGGGACATACGGAGAACCTGAAAACCTTAAACAAAGTTTACGACAAGCTATCAAGAAAGTATAAGGTTGTTTCGGTTGCAGTCTTTATGACACCAACCGATATAAAAGCTTTCCTTGATAAGGAAAAGATTAAACCGAAATACCCTATGCTTTCGGACCCCAAAGGGAAGCTTACGGAACAGGCTAAACTCATATTTCTCCCCGCAACGCTTATATTTGATGAGAGGGGAAAGCTTCTAAAGAACTTTCCCCGTCTACCGTTGGAAAGTATTTTAACCGATAATTAATTCCCCCTGTTTCTAAACACCTTTATCTGGTTTTTTATAAAAGTAAGTAAAAAGGGGGTTTGTTTCTTTGCAAGATTCTCATCTATATTCTCCGCTTCCAATTCCTTTTTTATAAGCTCAAGTATATCGAGGAGGCCCTTGTAAAACTCTACGCTTCCTATCTCCCCGTTCTTTCTTTTATTTTCAAGTTCCTTCAGACTCTGTTCTACTTTATCACTTGCCATCACTTTTTACCCTCCTTTTCTCCAAGTATACTCTCTATGAATTCTTCTATCTTGCTGGTTATCAGTCTTATTATTCCGAGCTTCGCACCGGGCGGGGTTAAAACTGTAAGAATATACTCGTCTTTTATAGGAGTAAAAACCAGGTATCCATCTTCCGTATCAATCATAATCTCGTTAACTCCCCTTTTACGTGTATCGTTTGCAACAATCAAGGTGGCGGAAACTATGGCAGCGGACGAAGCGGACACAGTATCTTCGTCTATATTTTCGTCAACGTAAGAAACGAGAGGTAAACCTTCTACGTCAACGAGTAAAATCCCATTAAGGTTATGTTCTTTTACGATGCTTTTTAAAAACTCCCTTATCTCCTTCTCCCTATCGAGTATACTCATATCTGCCCCCCCTTGTCTTTATCTGTTCAAGAAGAACGGAAAGAACACTCATAACCGTGTCCTTATCCTTAGCTATGCATGGAAGCAACTTTACAGAATAAGGGATATTTAAAAATTCCCTAATTTGTTTTATGCTCTTTGCTTCGGGAACATCTTGCTTATTTGCAACAAAGATATAGGGTGCCGGCTGAGCACTCATGAACATATCAACCTGTTCTAATGTTTCCTTCCATCTTTTAGGGTTTGTGGAGTCAAAAAGGAAAATATACCCCTTTGTGTTTTTAGCGAGTATCTTCCACATAAACTCAAAACGTTTCTGCCCCGGTATTGCAAATAGGGAAAGATGCTCATCTTCCAACCTAACGTTACAAAAGTCCATAGCTGTAGTGGTGGTAGCTTTTTCCTTTCTTTCCTCAGGATGAAAAACTTTCTTTTCGGTTATAAGGACTTTGCCTTCTGAAGCGGTTTTTACAAATGTAGTCTTACCGGCCCCGAAATGACCGGCTACCAATATTTTCAAGGCGTGCAAGAGTTAAACCTCCTGGAAGTACTTGCTCATATACTATAAATATAAATTTTATCATATTAACTGCCATTCGCCGTATACAAGCTTTGATTTATGCATTTATAAAAAATTGTGATATGAAATTCAATGTCAAAAGGTTTAAAATAAAAAAAGTGTGTCATCTATATTTGAGTTTTTCGTTCGTCTGTTAGGTTTACGTGACGCTTATACGAGAGGGCATACGGAGAGAGGAGTCTTTTACGCCCTTGAGATAGGTAGGGCTCTCGGGCTTACGGGAAAAGAGCTTAAGTTTTTGGAACTCGGGGGATACATTCATGACATCGGAAAGATAGCAATCCCCGACGTAATTCTCTTAAAACCCGGAAAGCTGACACGGGAAGAGTACGAAGTTATGAAGTTACACGTGGAACTCGGTTACGAGATGGTAAAGGATTTAGACATTCCTCAAGAGAGCCTGGACGTTCTCCTTTATCATCAGGAAAGATACGACGGAAAGGGTTATCCTTTCGGGTTGAAGGGCAAGGATATACCCCTGCTTGCCAGAATTTACACTATAGCGGACTCCTTTGAAGCTATGACCTCAAGAAGAATATATAAAAGGGCAAAGAGCTGGAACAGGGCTCTTGAGGAGCTTGTAGAGCTTAAGGGAAAGCAGTTTGACCCGGATATAGTAGACTATGCGGTAAAAACTCTTTCAAAGATATCCTACATACCCTTAGAAAACAAGTTTTACCCGGAAAGTCTTGAGAAAATAAGGTGGAGCTTTTACTACCTTGACTTTACGGGAGCTGTAAAGGGGGAACTATTCCTTCCATCCCTTGAGGGCTTCATAACAAAAGGAGAGCCTTTCTGTCTTACCTTCTTTGATATAGAAAACCTTTTTGAAATAAATAAGAGATACGGGTGGGAAGAAGGGAATAAGGTTTTAAAAAAGCTTGTAGATCTTATAAACGTAAGTTGTTGCGGTATGCTTGACGTAAGGGAAATAATTATGAGGCTTATGAAGGGAGACGTAAAGGAAATATTACGGCCTGTTATATTCAGGATTGGAGGAGATGAGATAGCGGTAATAGCTCCCTACATACCTCCTGTTGAGAAAGTGCTTGGTGTTGTGAACGCAATGGAAGAGGAAGGTGTTAACGTAAAGTTCGTCCAACTAAGGTATCCTGAGAACTTCAAGAGTGTTTCCGAAGTTCTTGAGGTGATGAGAAACTTTTTCAAGAGAAAGTTCCCTAAAGAGTTTCGTAAAGCTCAAGGAGCTTAGCCCCCGTAAGTATAAGGGTGAAGTTGAAGTTCAACCAAAGAAAGAAAAGAAAAACCCCGCTCAAAGAACCGTAAAGAACGCTCCCCTTAAATATATAAATTGTGTAGTAGGTAAAGAGCTTCTGCAAAGTAAAGCTCCCGAAAAATACGAACATAAAGAGAGGAGCCAGGTTCTTTTTCCTCTTTATCTTGAGAAAGAACACGTAAAGGAGCATTACGAGACTTGAAAAGGAAAGAGCGGACAAAACTTCAGAGAACTTTACTAAGTTTTCGGGGAAGAACCTTTTAAGAACAAGAATTGCGGATACGAATAGGGGATAAACAACGGAGAATATAACGAGACCGAGGGGTAGAGCTACCCACATTAACAGTTCTTTCGTTTCCCTTGTCTTTTGGGGAACAACCCACTTAAAACTCCTATGGAGTTTCTTCAAAAAGTTTACGGAAAAGTAGTAAGCGAGAACTACCGAGATACCCGAAGCAACCGTCCCGTATTTTTTTGCCTTCAGGAGTTCGTCAACGAGAACATGCGTTCTTTCGGGAAGTTCCTTTTTTAGAAATTCTTCTATAACGGAGACGTCAACAAAGGGAAGGTAAACGGAGATAGCGGTAAAAAAAACGAGCATAGGTGAAAGAACAAGAAGAAAGTTAAGACTCAAGGCGGAAGCGTGATAGGAGTAGTCCTCCTTAAAAGTGTAATAAAGCGAAAGGAGAAAAGCCCTAATGAACTTCATTCAATACAGATTTTACAAACTTCTCAAGCCTTTCCGCATTTACGCCTGCAAGGGATACGTCCGCGTCGGGGTGTCCGTAAAGGGTGCATAAGGTTACTATCTTTGTATCGGTGTATTTCCTGAGCATTCTTATAGTGAAGTCTGTCCTGTAGCAGTGAACACCTATCATAAGTGTAACGTCATGGTTTCCGTGAAGAACCGAAAGGTGGGGATTTGGGGGGTCCACTTCCCTTGAGAAGTCAACTCTTTTGTTCTTGGGTTTATAGTCGGGGAGGATATGAACGTTCAAGTTGGGGAAAGCCTCCTTTAGTTCTCTTATAAGCTCTCCTTTTTTCTTCGCTTCTTCGTTCCAAGCCCACAAAACAAGAGGTCCGACTATAAGAGTGGGTTTTTGGGCATTTCTGAGGAGCTCAGCAGCCTTTTCCATCGCTTCCTCTATTGATACCTTCTCTCCGTTTATGAAACCTATGTCTTTTGAGGTTTCTCTCACAATAGGAAGCCTTGACATGTCTTCCTGAGGACCGGGAGCAACTTTCGGTATCTTGTAGTGGGACGGTATGAACTCTTTTAAGGTTTCGTTGGGAACAGGCTTTTGAGCACTCTTTCTCTTCGGGAACGTTCTTACTTTCTCCTTTACTGAGAGAAGTTTTTCACTATCCTCAACGTATAGGTCAAGCTCAACCTGAAACTCACCGTGATAGGCCTTTTCTTCTTCCTCCACTCCCAAGGAGTAGCAGGTTATACCCTCAATGTCTATGAGAACACCGTTTGCACCCCACTCCTTTGCCTTCTTGAATATTTCATACCTTTTCTCGTAGAACTCATAACAGCAGTGTCCTATGTAGGTGTATCCGTTTTCACCGCACCACTTAAGGACGTCTCTCAACATCTCGAAGCTGGTTATTGTTATGGGTATCATCCCCTTTTCGTAAGCCATTCTGTAAAGGTCACCTACCGTACAACCCCCGCATTCACCACAATCGTCGGTATGCCTGTAATCACACCATGTAGGCTTGGCACAGTAGGGAAGGAGCATAACCTTGGCCTTCTTTATGTTCTCCTTAAGACCTCCTCCAATGCTTCCTATTACCCTATTCAGTTTTTTTTTATCTATGCCGAGTTCCTCAGCCTCAAGCTTCCTCAGAGGAAACATAACCGCTTCAACGAAGTCATCAACCGTAAGGTTAACGCTTTCAAAATCTCTGTTTCTGAAGAACTCCCTTATCCTCTTCTCAACCTCGTCAATGGGTGTGTGCTTGAGGTAGGCCTCAAGGTCGTATATTAACCTCTTGGGGTTAATGAAGAGGTCTCCGTTTATAATCACCTGTTGTAAAACCTTTGTTTGGGGGTCTACCTTTACCGAAACTCTGAAAGTTCCCCCGGGACACCTGTATATTCCGTATAAAACCTCATCTCCCGTTATAGTCTTCTTAACGTGGTAAATCCACTCGTCACTCTTGAAGTAATCCTTCTTCTCTTCAAGGAGTTCTAACTCTTCTTTTGAGAGCTCTCCCCAGTAAGGCTTTATACCGAGTTTTTCCTCAAATGCCTCAAGGAGTGCGTTAAACACTTCTTCCTTTGAAGGCATCCTTCCGAGCTCTCTTTTTACCCAGGTTATCCTGTCTTCCGCGGACTTTATGCCTTTTGATGTGAGCTTCTCAACGGGAATCTGTAAGGACTTTAGCATTCTTTCAATGTTTATATCCATTAAAACGGTTCCTTGATAAAGGAAGGCGTTCCCCTCAAAAACTCCGCCCGTTCCCGAAATCTTCTTTCCGTTTACTTCAATGTCGTTCCTCGGCCTGAAAGAGGCGTTTACTCCGAGCTTCCTTAGACCTTCCGCAGCAGCCTCACATATGGCTCTCGTTATCTCCTCGTAGCTCATATTTCCGAAACTCTCTCTGTCCGCTATTATCTCCCACCCTATCTGTGTCTCGTCAAAGTATATTGCGCCGCCCCCTGTTATCCTTCTGTTCACCTCTATACCTTCCCTGTTTACGTATTCAAGTCTAACCTCTTGCTCAACTGCCTGGTGGTATCCTATCAGAACACACTCGGGTTTAAACTGCAGAAACCTTATGGTGTTTGGAATTTTACCTTCCGCCTTTAAATCAAGTAAAATGCTGTCAAGGGCTATGTTCTCATAAGCGGGCCTGTGACCTGTATATATAACTCTCCACATATTTCCACCCCTCAAAAGGTTTTTACTAAAATCTTTATATAAAACCTCTTAAGCTCCATAAGAAATTTTTATCATAGAATAAGGGAAGGCTAACCATAAAATCATCTCTATGAAAGAGGAGTTTGATTTTCCCCTTGACCTGGCACAGAAGTGCGTAAAGTGCGGGCTTTGTAAGTCCGTATGTCCCACTTATCCCTTCAGAGAAGAAGAAGGTGCCTTTGCCCGCGGAAGGCTCGCCCTTGCGGAAATGGTTATAAAGGGAGAACTTCCCCTTACGAAAGAAGTGGTAGCTCAATGGAACGAGTGCGCTATGTGCAGAAGGTGCGAGTGGATATGCCCTAACGATGTCCAGTATAAAGAAATCCTCACCCGTGCAAGGGAGATACAAAACAAAGAGATGGGTAAGGACCTTATCTCCGAAGCGGGGCTAAAGAGCCTTGAGTTTATGCAGTCAAAGGTCGGAAGAGCTGCCCTTAAGGTTGCAGGAATTTTATCAAAACCCCTTCCAAAGGAGATAAAAGTTCCCTTACCCACGGGGGGTGTTAAGTTCTTTCCGAAACCTTACGGAAAGCCTTTCGGGATAAGGGGAAAGACCTTTAAAGCTCAAAAGGAAAAGATGAAACTCCTCTTCTTTACTGGTTGTATGATAGACGTTTTTTACGGAAAAACCGGGGAAAACGTTATAAAGGTTCTTAATAAACTGGGATACACAGTAGTTGTTCCTAAAGATATAAAGTGTTGCGGAGCACCTCACCTTTACCATGGAAACACGGAAGCTTTCGAGAGGTTAAAAGAGCATAATCTTAAGGAGATGGAAAAATACGAATACGACGCTATCGTTGTAGCTTGTCCCACGTGCGGAGGTGCCTTGAAAGAAGATTACGGAAAGGACTGGAAGGTTTACAGCTTTACCGAACTTCTCTCCGACGAAAGAATAAAGTTTAAGGGAAAAGGAGAAAAGGTAACCGTTCACGTTCCCTGCCACTACTACACAGCTATGAAACTCAATCCTAACAACTTTTACAAAGTGCTTGAGAAGGTTGAAAACGCTCAGACGGTTAAGGCTGAAAAAGCCCAAAGCTGTTGCGGATTTGCCGGATTGTTCTCAATAAAGAACCCCAAGCTTTCGGAAGAGATACAGAGGGAAAAGATGCTTGACTTTAAAAAGACGGAGGCGGACTACGTCGTTACCGAGTGCCCCGGATGTGTCCTCCAGCTACGGGACGGAGCCAAGAAGTTTAAAAATAAACAAGAGGTTAAACATATAGCGGACTACCTCGCGGAAAGGCTTTAATAAAGTTATGGCGGAGCTGATAATGATGTGGGGGAGAATCTCGGAAAGGGATTTCTCCCCTGAACGGATATTTTTTCTCGTTTCCGAGCCCTATTACCACTGGGTTGAAACGGCAAGGGAAAGGCCAAAATACGACTTTCGGGAGAGCGGTTTCAGACAGTTTGTAGACCCCTCTTCCGAATACATAATAACCGATGCTATTTTAATGTTCGGGCTTCAGTATGCTAACAACTACGAGGAGCTTATAGAAAGCCTAAATCCCGTAAGACTGATGGTAAGAATGGAACCGGGGAGCTTTCTCGGTATGAGCCATCACTTTCTGGGAGCACCTTTTGAGATAGAAAAGGATGAGGTTCTGAGGGAGTTCTTAAATATGGCGAGAAAAAAGCTTGAGGAAAACGGATTTAAACTTGACGTTGTTGTTAATGCTTTTAACAAATCTCTCGGAGAGAAGGCGTTATCTAACCTTAGAAGAATAAGAAATCTGGAGTTTAGGTTTTTTGAAACCTTTTAAATTTATCCTTTTAGCTTTCTTTTTTGCTTCTTCTTTCCCTTTCCGAAGTTCCTTTTCTAAACCTTCCTTATAAAAAAATTTAGCTTTCCGGGTCTTAGGGCTGAAGTGGTAGGCGCGGGGGGACTTGAACCCCCGACCTCCGGCGTGTCGGGCCGGCGCTCTCCCACTGAGCTACGCGCCTTTACAAAAATAATATTATACAAGATATTAATTCCTATGCCAGAGGAGCATAAAACCGAGAGAGCAACGCCTTACAAAAGGAGAAAGGTAAGGGAAGAGGGAAACGTCGCTAAAAGTCAGGAAATAGCATCCTCTCTTGTTGTCCTGTTTTCCGTTATACTTCTCTTCTTTCTCGGTGCTTACATAATTAAGGAGATAGTAAAAGCATTCCTTATAATAACGGGTTTTATCCAGGGAGATATACCGAGTCTTGAGGGGATATTTAAGAATGTTTACCTTGACATTCTTAAAACTTTGCTTCCGCTCTTTCTTATATCCATACTTGTAGTTTTCATCTCTCATGTTGCACAGTTCGGTTTTGTCTTCACACTAAAACCCCTTTCTTTTAAGGCTGAGAGGTTAAACCCCTTTGAGGGAATTAAAAGACTCTTTTCTTTGACCACCCTGTTTGAAGCTGTAAAGAGTACCTTGAAGGCTGTTCTCCTTATAGGTATAGCTCTCTTTATTCTCAAGGGTAGTCTGTGGTTCTTTCTTGAGTCAGCCTCTGTTCCCGTTCTTGAGGCTATTCACAGGTTTCTCAACATTACGACAGGCGTCCTAATAGTTATGGGAGTAGTTGCCTTTTTTATAGCGCTTCTTGATTACGCCTTTAGAAGATGGCAGTATGAGCGAAAAATAATGATGTCAAGGAGGGAACTTAAGGAGGAGTATAAACAGCTTGAAGGACACCCCGAAGTAAAGGGAAGGCTAAAAGCACGTATGAGAGAACTCGCGAAAAGCAGGATGGTGGCTGAAGTTCCTAAATCAACGGTAATAATAACAAACCCGACACACGTAGCTATAGCCCTGAGATATAACCCCGAGAAAGATAAAGCACCTGTTGTTGTTGCAAAAGGAAAGGGTGTGATTGCGGAGAAAATAATTGAAATAGGTAGGGCTTACGGCATCCCTATAGTGCGAAAGCCTGAACTTGCAAGAGCTCTGTATCCTGCGGTTGAAGTGGGAAAAGAAATATCTCCGAAGTTTTATAAAGCCGTTGCAGAAGTTATAGCTTACGTTATGTTCAAGAGAAAAAAGGTTTACGCCTGAGGGCGGAGAAAACCTTCAACTTTCCTTGCCACTTCTTCCGAGGCTTTTATCACGTTGTTCATTGATACCCCGTAAAGCCAGTTCCCCGTAAGAAAAAGACCGGGATAATCCTTCTCCATCTCCTTAGCGAGTTCAAGGAACTTTCCGTATCCCACGTTATACTGGGGTATAGCCCTTTTCCACCTGTCTATCCTTATGTGGTGTATGTCCTTTATGGGAAGTATCTCGTAAAGCTCCTTCTCAACGGTCGCAATTATCTCCTCGTCGGTAAGTTCTATTACCTCCCTGTCCGTAGCACCGCCAAGAAAAACTGTAAGTAACTCCTTTCCCTGGGGAGCCCTTCCGGGGAAAAGCTTTGACATAAACATAGCACCGAGAATTCTCTTCCCTTCAACCTTGGGAACGAGGAAACCGAAACCGTCAGGAATATTACCGTCAACACCCACGTTTACAACAACAACGGGTGGATAATCTATCTTGTCAAACTCCTCACTTGCACTGAAAGAAATCTCCTTAAGAAGGTAGGAAGATGTATAAGCAGGAGAGGCAACCACTACACTCTTAGTCTCTATCTTTTTGCCCCTCACATCAAGCTTAAACTTATCCTCAAACTTTCTCATTCTGAGAACCACGTTTTCTGTATGAACTTCAAGGTTTTCGGAAAGTCTTTCAACAAGTTGAGAAAGACCTTCGGGAAAAGATATAAGTTTTCCCTTTAGCATTACCTTTTTTTCTTTCATAAAAGCTTTTAGGAGGCTTCCGTATCTTTTCTGAACTTCGTAGAGTTTTGGTGTTGCATACTTGAGGGAGAGCTTCTCGGGGTCACCTGCATACACACCCGAAAGGAACGGTGCAACCACGTAATTTAAAAACTCTTCCCCGAAATGTTCCCTTACAAAATCCGCAACGGATATATCCTCCTCTGTTCCCTTTTTAAACAACTCGGTAAAAACCTTCAGCTTTGACCCGAGAGAAAGGAGGGGAGTCGTTAAAAATGTGAAGGGAGACATGGGAACGGGTATGAGTTCACCCTTCTTGTATATGTATCTGTATTTAGAGGATGGTCTCGCATCTATGGGTTCCAAACCCAGTTCTTTTAGAAAACTAAGAACTTCATTGTCCGCAAGAAGCGTTTGGGGACCGGCTTCCATCAGGTAGCCGTTTTCCTCTACAGTTTTTATTGTCCCGCCTATACGTTCGTCCTTTTCGTAAACGACAACATCAAAACCCTTTTTCTTCAATCTATATGCAACGGAAAGCCCTGAAATTCCCGAGCCAACAACAACAACATCTCGCATATAGAAATTTTAAACGAGGAGAAAAAGGAGGGAAATTAATCCACCCAGTAGTTAGGAGCTTCTTTTGTTATCTGAACATCGTGAACGTGGGACTCCCTGTATCCCGCCCAGGTTATCCTCACAAACTTAGCTTTTTCCTGTAGTTCTTTTATGTTCCTTGCACCCACGTATCCCATACCGGAACGAAGTCCTCCAACTAGTTGATAAACAACATCCGCGAGTTTGCCCTTATAAGGAACTCTTCCCTCTATTCCTTCCGGAACGAACTTCTCTAACTTCTCTTGTCCGTATCGGTCCGAGGATATTCTTGAGCTCATAGCACCAAGGGAGCCCATTCCCCTGTAAACCTTGTAAGCCCTTCCCTGGTAGTAAATAGTCTCCCCGGGAGCTTCCTCGGTTCCAGCAAGGAGATTTCCGAGCATTACGGCGTTAGCTCCCGCCGCTAAAGCTTTTACTATATCTCCCGAATATCTTATTCCTCCATCAGCTATGATGGGAATACCGTATTCCCTTGCCACGTTTGCACACTCCATAATTGCTGTGAGCTGGGGAACTCCTACACCGGCGACTATCCTCGTCGTACATATAGAGCCCGGCCCAACACCAACCTTTACCGCATCAGCTCCGGCCCCTATTAACGCTCTCGTTCCCTCACCCGTTGCGACATTTCCCGCTATGACGTCAAGGCTCGGGTATAGGCTTTTTATCTTCTCAACAGTCTGGATAACCCTTTTTGAGTGCCCGTGTGCTGTATCAACAACTATAACGTCCACACCCGCTTCAACGAGAGCGGCTACTCTATCAAGGGTTTCCTCACCCGTTCCGACGGCGGCTCCTACCCTTAGCCTTCCGAGTTCATCCTTGCATGCGTTCGGATACTTTCTCCTCTTCACTATGTCCTTTATGGTTATGAGCCCTTTTATTTTCCCCTCATTGTCAACTATCGGGAGCTTCTCTATCTTGTATTTCCTGAAAATTTCTTCTGCGTCCTCAAGTGTTATCCCTTCTTTAGCGGTTATGAGGTTATCCTTCGTCATGAAGAGGGATACCTCTTTTCCGTAGTCCTCGGGTTTTATGAACCTGAGATCTCTGTTCGTAAGAATTCCTACCAGTTTACCTTCCTCGTCAACGACGGGAACACCTGATATCTTATACTTTGCCATTATATCAAGGGCTTCTTTTACCTTGGTATTCGGTTTAACCACAACGGGATTAACTATCATACCGCTTTCGGATTTCTTTACTTTTTCAACTTCTTCTGCCTGTTTCTTAACGGGAAGGTTCCTGTGGATTATACCTATACCCCCTTCCCTTGCAAGGGCTATGGCAAGCCTTGCCTCCGTTACGGTATCCATAGCGGCGGAAACTATGGGTATGTTCAACCTAATTCGCTTCGTCAGATAAGTGGATACATCAACCTCGTGAGGTAAAACTTCGGAATACTGAGGAACGAGGAGAACATCGTCAAAGGTTAAACCTTCCTTTATCAGCTTCTCAACTTCTACCATAAATATATTATCTTACATTCATTCATCCCTGTGTATAAGCTTAAACACCAAAGAAATCAACCGCTTTCCATAAATCTTTTGAAAGTTCCAGAAACTCACTTATATTTTTAACCGATTTAAAACTTTTCACTTCCTTCTTTTCTCCCTTTAATAGGTCCTTAAAGAGGAGTTTACCCTCACCTATGTTAAATATAAACTCAATAATTTCCACCTTCTCGGTATACTCTGAAAGTTTATCCTTCTTTACGTGAACTAACGTATTCCTGAAGAGGGTAACACCCTCATGGGAAATGGGGATTCCGAGAAGTTCATATAACTTCTCTACACTTCTCGGATGTTTGTTAATTCTCCTTAACTTTCCTCGGGAAGAGCTTTTACCTTTGTATATATTCCCTTCCTCTGTGTATACTTCAAGT
>NZ_JBSLZM010000002.1:0-8600 GCF_056494385.1 Aquifex sp.
TTGCAAGCGCTACTATCCTGTATATTCCTGCTTTCTTGATGACGTCAAGGTAAAAATCAAGCGTCTTAGCGTAAAGCTCTATAACTCTATCAAGACACTTCTTTTTTCCTTCGTTCGGTTCGTAAACGAAAATGCTAAGTTTAGGTTTTAGAGAGCAAGGATTTAATGAAGAAGGAAGTAGCAATCCAAGACCAAATGGTTTCGTATTTAGCATTGTGAGGAAAACGTTTGTAAAAAGCTTTCATTCTGTGCTTTAAATGTCTAAAGAACCTTTCCACTACATTCCTGCTCCCGAAAGTCTCGTGTATCCATCCACATCTTAGTTTTCTAACAGCCTTCCTATACCACGGTCCTTTAGATGTATTTCTTGTTCCTTGCTTTTATTTTTGTTTCATCCACGTATACAAACATAAGCAAGTGTATAAAGAGTCCTCAGGAACTTTGCTAACGAATGCTACCACAACCTTATAGCCTCGGGACTTACTTCTACTCCTGTAACACTCATCAATACTTCGGACACCTTTTGAAATACTCCTCTATCCTCTCTATCTGCCCATATATCTATTCTCTCATCCCCTTATCTTGGCATCCTCTTTGCAATTTCTAACATCACGAGTATAAACTATAAAGTATTGGTAGAAAATCTGTTAACTGTTAACAACCCTAAAGGAGTTTTATAGCTTCTTCTCTTTCTTTGCACTTTATACATTTTCCGCAGGGTTTTCCGTTAACGGGGTTTATACAGGAGAGGGTTATATTGAGAGGTATATACTTCCCGTATTTCTTTATCACCTCATCCTTTTCCATACCGAAGAAGGGGGTTTCTATAACAAAGGGTTTACTAAGTCCCGAACTTATTAACTCCTCAAGTTTGTCAAAGTAGTCCCTTTTATTGTCGGGAAAAGGATATATACCGAGACTTCCTATAGCACACCTATCTATTCCCTTTTTATACGCGTATATAGCTCCTCTCGTGCAGAGTATAAGGTTCCTGAGGGGAATTTCCAGTTCCTTTTCCGAAGATGGATAATTTTCAAAACGCTTTAAGGGAGCTTTTGCTACGTCTATCTTCAGGTTTAGTATTCCTTTAAATCTCCTTTTAAGTGTGTTTATAACCCTTTTTGCCACCTCCTTTTCGTAGCCTTCCCAAGGAAGTCCGAAGCTAACGTAGAGGGGGTAAACCCCGTAGCCTTTAAGTGCGTAATGAACGAGAAGTGCGGTGCTCTCAACACCACCGCTAAACAAAACGACTATTCTCCTCATTCTTTAAAGACTACAACAAACTCAACTGAGCGGGGAGATACGTAGGGCTTTACCTTAACCTCCTTAAAGAAAGGCGTTTCTCCGAAGCCCGTGTAAATAACCTCTCCCACGGGGAAGGGTGGTATCTTCATCGTTAGGTCTTTGTAAAGAACCTTATCCCCCTCCTTTACGTTGTCCTTTACTTCCACGTAAAGAAGCTTTCCGTAAGGTCTTCCGCCTTTGTAAATGTAAGCCTTGGAGGCGTTTTCAACGGAAACGAGAAGGGATGTCTTTTCGTTGAATAGGGTTATAACCTTACTGGTTGATGGGTAAACTTCGTCCACAACTCCGATTATATATCCCTTAGAAACGACTATATCACCCTTCTTTATATCCTTGTTTTTTCCGTCCCTTATTATGAAAAATCTATCCTCACCCGAAGGGTCGTAAAAGATTATCTTACTTACAATGTATTTTGCTTTTGGGGGAAAGTAAAAATCAAGGTCTTTCTCAAGTTTTGACAGAATCTCCTCATACTGAGATACCTTCTCCTTATAAGCTTGGAGTTCCTCTTTTAACTTCTTGTATGAGCCTATCATCTTCGTAGCTGTCTTTAAGTCCTTTATGTAAAGGAGAGCCTTTTCAACCTCTTCCTCTATCTCCCTCTCCGTTTTTAAAAAGGGAGTGAATATTATGTAAGAGACTTTTCGGAGAAAAGGTTCAACGGGAGAGTAGAACCTCGGAACAAGTATTATCAAAAGAGTCAGTAAAAGAAGCGATAAGAAGTAAAGGTTTAAGCTTCTTAAACTCATTCCATAGATATTCTCCTTATGAGGTTTATGTTTTCAAGAACTTTTCCAAGTCCCCTTGCAACAGCGGTTAAAGGCTCGTCAGCGTAAACCGCCTTTATTCCCGTTTCCTGCTCTATTTTCTTGTCAAGATTTCTGAGAAGAGAACCGCCTCCTGCAAGAACTATTCCCCTCTCCGCTATGTCCGAAGCGAGCTCGGGAGGCGTCCTCTCAAGTGTAGTTCTTACCGCGTTTATTATTGAGTTTACGGTATCCTCAAGGGCTTCAGCTATCATGTGGTTCGTTATTACCGCTGTTCTCGGAAGTCCCGTCATATCCCTTCCCCTTATCTCCAGCTCCCTTTCCTCTTCCTCTGTCATAGCACTTCCGAGTTCTATTTTTATCCTTTCCGCCGTCTGTTCCCCTATAAGAAGGTGTAGCTTCCTCTTTATATACTGAATTATTGCCTCGTTCATCTCGTCTCCCGCAATTCTCAGGGAGTTTGAAACAACGATTCCTGCAAGAGATATCACCGCTATATCAGTAGTTCCACCCCCTATGTCCACGATCATGTTTCCGACAGGCTCCTCAACAGGGAGGTCCGCACCTATTGCCGCGGCCATAGGTTCCGCTATCAGATAAACCTCCCGTGCCCCTGCACTCTTTGCGGCATCAATTACTGCCCTTTTCTCAACAGGGGTTATACCCGTCGGAACTCCGATAACCGTTATGGGCTTCGGCTTAAAAAGTATCCTCCCCATCACCTTTTTGATGAAGTAGGTGAGCATAGCCTGTGTTACTTCAAAGTCCGTTATCACACCGTCCCTGAGGGGTCTTATAGCCTGTATGTTCTCGGGTGTCTTACCTACCATATCTTTTGCTTCTTTTCCCACCGCAAGGATTTTTCCCGATTTCGTATCAATGGCCACTATTGAAGGCTCGTAAAGGACTATTCCCTTTCCCTCCACGAAAACCGCGGTATTTGCTGTTCCTAAATCAATTCCGATATTACTCGAAAATGCACCCAGTAACCTTCCTAATACCATGTTTAAACTCCCTTAAGAAACTATATTAAACACTAGATGCAGAAAGTTGAACAATCGAGTCTTGAAGAAACGCTAGAGAGGGTACTGTCACTTCAACCCGAGGAAAAAAGGGAGGAGATTGTTAAGGCTTACGAGTTTGCAAAGGAGAGACACGGTGAACAGAAAAGGAAGACGGGAGAGCCTTACATCGTTCATCCCTTAAACGTTGCTCTAATCCTTGCGGAGCTCGGGATGGACACGGAGACCGTTATAGCGGGTTTCCTTCACGACCTCCTTGAAGATACCCAAACGAGTTACGAAGAGATAAAGGAGCTTTTTGGCGAAAACGTAGCACAGCTTGTTGACGGAGTTACAAAAATAGGAAAGATAAAGTATAAATCCGACCAGGCTGAAAACTACAGGAAACTAATCCTTGCAACGGCAAGGGACCCGCGTGTGATAATCCTAAAGCTTGCGGACAGACTGGATAATATGAAAACCCTATGGGTTTTTAGAGAAGAAAAGAGAAAGAGAATAGCCAGGGAAACCCTTGAAATATTTGCACCTCTTGCCCACAGACTGGGTGTATGGAGGATAAAGAACGAGCTTGAGGACCTCGCTTTTAAGTATTTATACCCCGAGGAATACGAAAAGGTAAGAAAGTTCGTTCACCAATCAAGGAAGGAGCTTGAGGAGTATCTGAAGAAATACGTAATTCCGAAGGTAAAGGAAGCCCTTGATAGGCACGGCATTAAAGCAGATATACAATACAGAACAAAGCACTACTACAGTATATGGGAAAAGACAAAGAGGAAGGGGATTAAGCTCGAAGACGTTCACGATATACTCGGGGTTAGGATAATCGTAAACACAATTCCCGAGTGTTATACAACACTTGGTATAATTCACAGCCTTTTTAAACCCGTTCCCGGAAGGTTTAAGGATTACATCTCTTTACCCAAGCCTAATCTTTACCAATCCCTTCACACAACCGTTGTCGCGGATAAGGGGAAGCTCGTTGAGTTTCAGATAAGAACTTATGAGATGCACGAACGTGCGGAAAAGGGTATAGCCTCTCACTGGGCTTACAAGGAGGGAAAAAATATAAACGACTCACAAGTTTACACCTGGCTCAGGGAACTCGTTGAGAGCATACAGGGAAGTGCAAATCCTACGGACCTTCTTGAGAACCTTAAAAACAATCTATTTTTTGAGGAAGTATTTGTATTTACTCCGAAAGGAGACCTCATAGTTCTTCCCAAAGGTTCAACACCTGTTGATTTTGCTTATAAAATTCATACGGAAGTCGGAAATCACTGTGCCGGTGCAAAAGTAAACGGGAAGATAGTTCCCCTAAATTACGAGCTCCAAAACGGTGACGTAGTTGAGATAATAACGAATCCTCATAAGACACCGAGTTACGAATGGCTTGCCTTTGTAAAGACTCCAAAGGCACGAAACAAGATAAAACAGTTCTTAAAGCAACAAGAAAAGGAAAGGTATATAAACGAGGGTAAAAAGCTCTTTGAGAGGTTGAGGCAGAAACTCGGCATCCCCCATGAGGAACTCCTGGGGAAGATAAGGGAAAAGGTTCGTTTTGAAAGGGAAGAGGAGTTATACCTTGCCCTCGGAAAGAGAAAGGTATCTTTAACTAACCTCATAAAGCTAATAGCTCCTAAGGAGAGGAACGTTCAACAGCAGGAGAAAAACGAGAGCGTTGTATACCTTGAGGACCTCGGTAATATCAAATACGAGGTTGCCCAGTGTTGTAAGCCTGTCCCGGGAGACGAAGTTTACGGAGTTATAACGAGGGTGAAGGGTTTAGTTCTTCACGAGGCGGGATGTCCGAACCTAAAAAACGTTCTAAAGGTTAACCCGGATAAGGTTAAAAAAGTTGAGTGGAAGGGAAAGGGAAGGTTCCTGACGGATATAAGGATACTTGCGAAAGACAGGATGGGTCTACTCTCGGATATAGCAAGTGCCATATCTCAGGCCAATTCAAACATATACCTTTCTACGACGAGAACGAACGATACGTATGCCGTTATGGACTTCACAATAGGGGTTAAAGACAGAAACCACTTGAACGAGATATGCGAAAGGATTAAGAAAGTGGAGGGGGTTGAGAAGTGCTCACGTCTTTACAGATGAGAAAACTTTAACCCTTCTTTTGTTCTCTCCCGTGTATTCAATCTCTATAACGTAGTCACAGTTATCGTTTTTTTCTTCCCACTCAACCGCTAATATTCCCTCTCCTATGAACTCGGAGTAATCAAAATCTCTAACCCTGTAAAGGTCTATGTGAATTAGCTTTCCCCTCTTTGTGAGATACTCGTTCACCAGCGTGAAAGTAGGGCTCCTGACCTGATGCCCTTCTTTTATTCCAAGAGCTTTTGCGAGTCCCTTAACGAATGTCGTTTTACCTGCTCCCAGCTCTCCCCTCAAGCATATAACCTCGTTTCCCTTTAATTTTTTGGAAAACTCTTCCGCGAACTTAAACATTTCTTCTTCACTGGTTACTATTAACTCCCTAACGAGTTTCATATTTCTTTATAAGGTATAACAAAACGCAATCCTTGAACCGAAATTAGGTAAACAAGTTTCCCAACCTGGGTTAGCGTGTTAGTGATTGTGTCCAGGTCTACTTGCAATTCACACGCATATAATTTAAAAGTGTGGCTACAGTTGTAATCCTTGAAAATTAGGGAGGTTAAAGCTTGGCTTACTTGGTTATCAAGGGTCCCGGTTTCTGGAGGAAAAGAGCATCTATTAGAGTAAGGGATGTAAAAACCTTCAAGTTCCTTTTTTGGACACATAAGGAAGTAAACGAACGTTATATAAGGAAAGGCAAGGTCTTAGTCATTCAAGGGGGAATGGGGGCGGGAAAGACACGGGAACTTAGGAAGATTGAAAAGTTTTCTAAGGATATTTACGGTATAGAAGCGGTTTATATCCCTGTCGGTGAAGGTCTTGAAAACTGGTATAAAAGAGCGGGATTGGAAAAAGATGACTTGAAAGGTCTAAAGCAGTTTGAAAAAAATGAGAAGCTTATAAATGCTTGTAAGGGAAAGGTTGTTATACTCGACGATATAGATAAAGCGGAAAGTAAGGTTAAGGTTGAGGTTGTTAAGTGGCTTATAAGAGTTTCTAAGGTTGTGGTTGTAAGCTGTAGGGATATAAAGAAGGTTAATCCATCCCTTGAGTATGAATTAAGGAAGAAGCTAAGGTTTAAGTCTTGGCAGGGGTGGGATGATAGGTTAATCGTGGATTTGGGAAAACAGGAAACGGAAATAAAGGATATCGGGCTTATCGTTGGGATAGTTTTAGTGGTTTTTGTTGCTCTTTCTTGGGGGCTTTCTCATGCACTACTTGGGGCTTTGGCTTTCAGGTGGATAGTCGCTGAGGCAAGGCAAAATAAATAAAGCGGGGAAGAAAAAGAAATTATCGCTCGTATCTCCTGTTTCCTTGAGTTCTTCAACTTTCTTGAGTAGTTCCTTTAGCTTTCCCTACTTTGCTAATTTCCATGTGTGGATGCATTCTCTAATTTGTTAAACACCATAAAGATAGTCGCAGGCTTTGGAAAGGTGTCTGCAGGCTCGGTAGAGGTTCACGAGCCTATAAAGGTCTCTGGGGGCGTCCTCTTCTCTCCAGCTTGCTATGGTCTTGGAGCGGTTATTAAAACCTTTTAGCTGGACTCTTTTATAGACTTTTTCGTTCTTCCTTATCTCGGTGTGGTTTATGGCTATGGTCTTGTATTGGAGTTTACTTAAGTCCTCTATCCCGTAAACCTTGCAAAGGTCTTTAAGAACTTCCTTCATTTCCTTTAAAGTGGTCTCTAAGGTAGGTAAATAAGTTTCCCTACTCCGGGAAAAGAGGAGAGAGGAAACGGGGCGAGGCATTTACTTGCCTCCTATGAGCTCCATAAAGTCTTTTATGTCTTCGTGGAGATTTAGCTTTAGTTCTTTTATCTTCCAGCGGTTTAGTCCGTTGATTCCTTGAAGGCCTCTTTTTACTGCTTGGCCTAAGTGGTCTATTATTACGAGGGGGATTATGCCGTTTTCTGCGGTTATGTGTATTTCCTTTATTCCTTCGCTGTCTCCGTAAATTTTGAGTTCTATAAAGCTTCCCGGGTCTCCTTCAAGCTTTAGGAAAAGTAGCAGTTGCACTGTTGCTACCTCCCCTCGTAGCTTCCGAAGAGTTGTAGGATTACAGCGTTTATGACTCCTCCGAGGGCTGTTTCTATTGCTCTTTTAATGGCTCTTGTTTCTGCTTTGGTTATGAGGTTGTGAAGGCTGTAGCTTCTGGATTTTTCAAGTTCCCATTTTTCGCATATGCCTACTCCTTCGGTGGTTCTGGTTATGCCTGTTTTGTGAAACTCTAAGGAGAGTTTGACTCTTACCTTGGCATATTCGGAGTTTACTTCTTGTTCTAAGGTCCGGATTTCATAGGATATGGGAAGGGAGGAGAGGATTTTTAAAGCTCCATCCCGTGTTATTTCTATCCTGCCGTTTACTTGCGCAAAGTCTTTGCGGTCAAGGATTGCGAGGGCTTTTTTGACTACCGCTTCATACAGGCTAATTTCTTTGGCCATAGCTTACCTCCTTAAAAAAGGTTTTAGAAGGAGGAGAAGGCATCAAGGACTTTCTTTTCTATTTCTTTGAACCAGTTATCCCACTTCCCGGAGTGTTTACGAAGCTCATCCTCGTGGATTTGGATTATCTTAGCTATTACGTGTTTACAGGGTTTTTCTCCTCTTCCTGCTGGACAATTGCAATCCCACCAGGCTATGCCGTCCTTAATGTCCACTTCTGTGTTATACTTGAGGTAGGAACCAGTCATTAGGCTTTCCCTCGCTCTTTCCAGGAGGGAGCGTCCTTTCCTGTCTTTTTGCTTGCTTGCCCACCTAAAAACTTCCTTGAGTCCTTCAAGTGTTAGCTTTTCCATTTTTGCACCTCCTCAATTGGATTCCTAATTAAGAATATATCACTTGGAAATCTAATTGTCAAGTGTTTTTCTAATTGAATTCTTCAATCTTTGGGCTTAGAATTAAAGATTAATGGGAATAACCATTGACGATATAAAGAGAAGGCTTAAAGAATATTGCTACATATTGGGGCTACCAAGTGATAAAACGGAAAAAATCTTAAGGCTTGAATATACAACTTTAACGCTTGGGAAATGGAAACCAAAAAAAAGAAATGTAAAAGAAGGCTTGCAACTTCAGGGAGCTATAGGAAGTAAGCAGGAAAATATAAAACTCACCACACGTGAGGAGCTGTTTAAACCTATGCGGGAACTTGTGAAGCTGTATAAAGCTTACAAGTTCCTAATGGAAGAGTGGCCGGAGGTAAAGAGAATTTTGAAAGAAGAAAAAGGAAAAGAACCTCGGAAGTAGGTAAAAAAGTATCCCTACCTTGTGAGTTTTAAGTTTCCTTCTGCGAGGAAAAGAGGGAGGAACCTACGTTCTTTATTGCTCAGCGCGCGACCGCACGGGAAGCGAGCTGAGCAAATTGCGGGCTCGGCGGGGGGTTGGGGTATGGGGGAG
>NZ_JBSLZM010000003.1:0-5374 GCF_056494385.1 Aquifex sp.
GAAGTGGCACCTGCTCAGAGAGGATGGCTATCCTGCTTGTGGCTATACATCTTTCAACTGGAGAAATGGCATAGAAGTGAGAGAGCTAACGAAGAAGGAACTAAGAAAACTGAGCCTCTGTGCCAATTGCAGGAAAAAGCTCAGATAGTTCAGGAACATCCTCAAATTCCATGTATGCATGGAGGTATGCGATGAATTCTCTGAGCGTTCTTATAGGTATACCTCTGAGAACTTTCTCCCTGACCTTTCGTGCAAGTTTATGATAGTCCACTTCTTCGTGCAAGACTTCCTTTAGATCCTTTTGAGCAATTTCCCAAAACTCTTTCCAGCTCAGTTTTCTCTCTACCCTATCCTTAGCCCCTGATGGTCTCCCTACCCTTACCTTATGTTCCCACAGCCACGAGAGGTCATGCTCAGGTTCGTAGTTACCCTCGGTATCTACTAACACATCTCTAACTTCCTTTATGGTTATCTTCTTCCTCTCAGGTTTAGGGGAGGAAAATACCTCTTCTATTTGGAGCTTCAGAAGCTTGGCGGCGGCTTCAAGAAATCTGCCCGCCTCTTCAAGGTATTCCCATTCTTTGAGATTTTCAGCTTCTCTTTTGAAAAGCTCTATCAGGTAGTCAATATCTATATCAAAGGCATCAACCCTTCCCCTTTCAATCTCTTTAAGAACAAGCTCATAAGGGGATAAGGTTAAAGCCCTGCTCATCTTACGAACTTCCTCAGCTCCGCGGGAGTGATTGTCCTTAAGGCAGAACTTCATAGCCTCTCAACTATCACCTCCATCTGTTTTTCCCTTTCCGCCTCCATGTAAACGTCCATTGTAGTTGAGATTTTTGAATGCCCCACCCACTCCGCTATCAGGTTTACGGGAAACCCTTTGGTAGCGAGCTTCGTAATGTAGGTGTTCCTGAAACGGTGAGTGTTGACTTCTATCTCATACCCCTTCTCCCTCAACCTTTTCTCTAAATCCCAGAAGAACCTCTTTGCCGTATCCTGCTTGAGGACAAGTGTTTTTGTGCTTTTGGGATACCTGATGGTATAGGTGAAGATGTAGTCATCAGGCTGTAGCTGAGAGAGCCATCTTTCCCACAGGGTTCTCCACTCCGACTTGAAAAAGTATATGAGAGCTTCCCTCTCTTTGCCGAACTTCCCTTCTCTTACCTCAGCCATCCATATCTCTTTTTCCTCTCCTTCGGAGGTGAGAACCTTCTTTACCCTGATGTTCTTCTTCTTCATGCTCAGGGCTTCTGAGAGACGAAGACCCGAGGAAGTGAGGAAAACCACGAGAAGGTAGTAGATAGGGTGCTTGGGTTCAAAGCCCTCAAGTGTTCCTCTGATGGCGGAAAGGATAAGCTCAAGCTCCTCGTCCGAGTAATACTTCTTCCCTTTCCTTTCCTGCTTTCTCTTAGCTCTGTAGATGTCCTCAAGAGCCTGAGAGTCAAATTCTACCGAGTAGCCTCTCTGCCTGAGCCACCTGTAGAACTGCCTCACTTCTCTGAGAATGGCTCTTATAGAGCTTTCTTTAAGTCCTTTTTCCTTGAGGTGCTCGTAGAACCTTATCAGCTCCCCCCTGTCAAGGTCTATAAGCTCGTCGGTGTAGTTTATCAGGTGCTTGAGGGCGTATTCTTTGGTTTCTATAGTTTTCGGGTCTCTTATCTTCTTCAGCTCATTGAGGTAAAGGTCAATTAGGTGTTCCATCGCCTTCTCCTTTTTCTGCAATCTCTCTGACCTTCTTCAAAAGCTCCATCGCTTCTTCTTCCTTCAGCTCATAGAAGTTGTCGGTGCTCCTTCCTTTGTAGCTTCCTTCTCTGATAATCCACCACCTTCCTTTCTTTTCTTCGTCCTTACAGAGCCGGTAGAGTATGCCTTCTCCTCTTCTTGAGATGTAAAAGGCACAATCTCCGTAGGAAGGAGGGAGGAACCACTTCGCTCTTTTTACGCTCACGAACTTTTCAATCTCTTCTCTTACTTTCTCCATCCACTCTTCGTTCAGAGTAAAGCTTTCATATTCGGGAGCGGAAAAGCTGATACGAAAGGGAGGAGGATTTAGTTTTTTGTCTATCGCATCCATCACGAGAAGTGCTCCCCCTGCTACGAGGTAGATGATGAAAAGCTTTTGAATGAGCTTCTTGAGCTTCTTCATCTTTACTCACCTATACCTATAGAGGTACTTAACTCTTTTCCTTTTTGCTTTGTCCTTTTTTGAGGGAAGCTTCCTTCCCATTCCTTCAAATTTGTCACCTTCATTTCTTACCTCCCTTTTTCATGTAATATATCACTCAATCAAAAATTTTTCAACATTAGTGGCTAAAAAGGTGAAGCTTTGAAAGAACAGGACTTCATAAGATAGATTTCGGAAAGATTTGATAGATAGGAGGTTGCGGTGTGGACAAATATCCCTTGAATTTCACCTCCAGCCTTTTTGGGTTAATTTATTCCTAACTTCACGGGTTATATCTCTTACTCTACTGCCCGTTACGCTACCCTTGTTGTAGACTACGCCATAGCTGTTAAGTACCTGCCTGAGTTTATACATAAAGTCTTCCAGCTTTGCCTCTTTGTCCCGATAGCTCATGTTGGACCGTTTGAGGTCATCAACATAATCTCTAACTATGCCCTGTATATCGCACACGTATATAGGTTTCAGCTTTGCCTCATAGAAGGCAAACGCTCCAAGAACAATTGCTAATGCGACTGCAACATCTCTAAACAACTGCATTGACTTCCCTCTCTGAATCTATTAGCTCATCCCATTCCTTCAGCAGTTGCTCGTACTGCCATTCGGATATCAGTTTGAGTGCAAGTGCATCTTCTATCCTCTGTATTCCGTGCTCCCTAACTTGCGCATATGTAAGCCAACCTTTCAGAATAGCCAGGGCAACAGGATTATTCTTTGCAAGTACTTCAACTGCCCCAATAAGACCGAGTTTTGGTTCCAGCTTTTTTATCCTTGCAATCTCTTCAGCCGTGGTGTTGTATAAGAACTTTGAGAAGTCGTCCAGTATAAGCCTTGCTTTACCGAACAGGCGCTGATTCCGCATGTATATCAAAATCTCGGACCACAGGTTTTTGGGATGCTTGGTAACACTCTTTGCAAGATAAACTGCATACGGATTTAAGGCTATGCCCTCTCTCTTTTCAAGGAATGCCAGGGATTGTTCTCCCAGCTCAAGCATGAATATAAAGTTTGAGTTGTCCACTATAGGCTTTGCGTGGTCAGATAAGAAATCCTCTACTGACTGGGTTATAACTCCAAAGGAAGCGTTGAATTTCCTTGCTATCCTGTAGCCACGAACTATATAAGGAACTATGTGTTTATCTTGCAAAAACTCCCAGCTCTCATCAAAGATAACAACCTTTTTTAAGTCCCTCGGGAGAAGGTATACATTCTTCTGAATATTGATTAGAACCAGATACATTAGCACATTGAAGAGAGTTGTATCATTGATAGACTTTACCTTGAGCAGGTCTATTACGTAGAAGGGCTCATCCATGATATTTACTTCTGCCTTTCCAACAAAGAATTTTCGTAACCATGGATTCTCTACCCACCTTATAAGAGCGTTCTGAAGATGCTCCGGGAGTCGCAAGATGATGTCTTCTATTGAAGCTTCACTCCCTTTCTCAGCCCAGACCTCGTTTATTACCCTTTCAACCGTTCCAATATCGTGGCTGACCTGTAGCTTCTCCTCATACGAGGAAATATCTCGTGGGTCTATGCCAAGCATTATGAATATCAGGTCCCTAACAAGGAGGGTTGCAATGTTTACACGTGTCCTTTCACCGTCATCGCTTTCTACCTCAACCACAACATCCTGCATGTGTGTAAACGGGTTGAGACACACAGGATTTTCAGGGTCTATCTCTATGCAGGGAGCGTTGTACAGCTTCGCAAGCTTCTCATATGACCCCCCTACATCTATAACTCTTACCATTGCTCCTTTTGCGAGGTAAGCGTTAATTATGTCATTGGCGAGGACGGATTTACCACTACCCGTAGAGGCAACTGTGATGAAATTGTAGCCTGCTGCCGAGTTAAAAATGTCTACATACATTACCTGACCCTTGGGAGATATAAAACACAGCCCCGGCGGATAATCTCCTTCCCTGGCAAAGTTGCCTTTAAGGTCTCCCATGACAGGCAAGAACTTAACGGCATCTTTACCCATGAGTATGAAGTGCCTATTCCATGCGGAGTAGATTCCCTTTTCCCCGAATGGAAAGCAAAAGGGCAACGAATATATAAAATCTTCCAGCACTGGACCAGGGTCCTCCTCAATAAAGACTTTGAATGAACTCACTCCGAATGCTTCTTCCGAAGCCACGTTTGTAAATATTTCTTCCAGCTTGTTGATTTCTGAAGGGTGAGCTCCGGCAAAGAGCCACATCTCAACAGCCTTTTCTCCCTTGTCTCTTCTTTCCCTGAATAGTTGAAAATCCTTAGCTGCATCCTTGAGGCGTGGAGCGATTTTAGCTCCTATACCCATCGCTTGCCTTTCTATTGCAACCCCCTTTGTGTTGAGTAGCCATTTCACCTCCCCCATAGGCTTCTTCCGTATTGTTACTGAAATCCAGAATGCACGTTTTAGGTTTGAGCTAACCTCTTCCAGCCTGTCCGCCCCGAGCAACCTTGCCATCATTGCAATGTGATAGCGGTTGGGTAGGAAGTAAGGAGATATGATTGAGTATTCACGCCCGTCCTTTACTTTGACTCTCTTCCCTTCTTCTACAATCTCAAAGTTACGAGGGACAAGCCCCTCTATGCTGTCAACTCCCTGAGTTGTTTTGCCGAACAAAACCTTGTCCAGCAAAATAGAGAAATCTTCATAAGATAGTGTCCTGTGTTGCATCTTAAGATTGTCAAGCGTTTGTGTTATATCGTTTCTCAGCTCAATAACCTTTTCCATATCTATGTCTTTGTTAAGCGGTATGTAAAACATCAGAAAGAGCCTGAAATCTCTTATTGGGTGAATGCCCCAGAAACCCCCTTCTTTTGCAGCCCGACGGTAAAACTCATACCTCTCTTCAAACAACCTTCCGGCTAATCCTCCCCCCTTCCGTATCAGGGAAAGAATGTCATCTATATCGTCATCTGCCCAGAGAAACGCTTGCATGAGAGCATCCTCGGGTAACTTTTCCACTATCTTGTAAAACCCATTTTCTACCCTGCTATCTGCGTACATATAGGGAGAAGTTTCAAAGGCAAACCCGAGTCCAACATCGTTTTTCTTGTACCTGAGTAAGAATAGACCTTTTTCTTCGGTAATAGCCCTTACAAGTTCAACGAACCTGGTTGCCATTCTTCACCTCCAGAAGGGAGCAGTGTATATACCCGAGGTTTGTCAAGCACCATTCTCCCTTCCTCTTA
>NZ_JBSLZM010000004.1:0-6084 GCF_056494385.1 Aquifex sp.
AAAAAGGATAGGAGCAAAATCTGGTAAAAATCCCTAATGTTCTTACTTTCAAGTAGCTTTATAGAGGTAAGAAATAAGAGTGTGTTAGAAATCGGCTCTATTAAGTTATCAAGGGATATAGGACTCAAGAAAAATATCATTGCGAGGATAGCAAGTATATTAAGGATAAACCTGGGAAGGCTCATTATATCTTTAAAGTCGTTTAAAATTCCGAGGATAAATGATAAAAAAGTAAATAAGATAACTGTTTTATCGGAGATATCGTATAAAGAAAAAATGGAAAGTATAACTTCCGTGTAAAGTAAAAGAACTATAAGTTTTTTCGCAGAGATTCTAAATCCTTCCATACCGACCTGTCTACATAGATTCTATAAACTTCTATCGGTTTTAACGACGCGATGAGAGGAGAAACCTCGTGTGCTTTTAGTATACCTTTTTCCGTTTTTACGTAAACGTTTCCTGTGTAAACTTCTTTTTTTACTTCGTCGAACCTCACCTTATCCTCGGGAGCTACCTTTAAAATATCCCTTTTTACTTCCTGATAAACACTTTTATCCGAAGTTGAGAGAAACGTCTTGAAATGTTTTCTTCCGAATATCCTGTAAAAGTCTTCTCTATACTCTTCCCTTTCAAAAATCTTCGCTACAACGTTTGCGTCATTTATCTTGAGGTAATTTCTTATATCCCTGAAGTCCTCGTGTTTAAAAAGTTTCTTTATAAACTCAACGAGGTGTATACTGAGAATTCGGACAACCTTATGAAAGTAAACCTGGATATACATAAAGTATCGGGAGATTAGGAAGTTTTCAAGGGCTCTCAGACCGCTTTCGTCAACAACCAGGGTGTTTTCCTCATAGGATAGGGTGTTTACAAGTCTTTCGTAATCAAAAAAGCCGTAAGAAACTCCGCAAAAGTACGCATCTCTCCTTAGGTAATCAAGTCTATCCGAGCCGAACTCTCCCGTAATCACGTCCGAAAGAAGTCTTTCTTCTTCGCTATTTGGTTTTCCTAAAGTAATTCTTATGAGTTTATCTATATCCTCTTCGGAAAGTTCTTTCCTAAGGATATCGTAAATCTCCGTTTCCCTAATTACCCTTTCGGTAAAGTCTTCGTGGGTTTTCTCCTCGGGAAGGAGAACCTCCGTTGTATGGGAAAAAGGCGGATGTCCCACATCGTGAAGAAGTCCCGCAAGCCTGAGAAGTTTTATCTCTTTCATACCCAGGCTGTTAGCTATCTTATCGGTCGTGTAAAGAACACCCAGGGAGTGCTCAAAACGAGTGTGCTGGGCGGAAGGGAAAACGAGGTAAGCTACCCCCAGCTGTTTTACGTATCTCAGTCTCTGGAACGGAAGGGAATCAACAAGTGAGAGCTCAAGAGGGTTAAGCTTTACAAACCCGTAAAGTGGGTCAGAGAACTCCTTCATCAGTTAGGGTTTAGAGAGCTGCTCTCCCTTTTCTTTATCTCCTTCATGGTTCTATCGAACTCTTCAAGGTTCTTTATAACTTCCCATAGGTATTTTGCCGCCCGGGTGTAGAGCTCTTTCAGTTCGTCATCGGTTGCCGTTTGTGCTTTCTCAACAAGGTTTCTATGAAATAGTAATAGTCCGCTTCTGAGCTGGCTGAACTCCATTTCCTACCTCCTAAAGATTTTATAAAGTTCCAAATTCTTGATAATAATCCCCTTTTTCTTCTCCTTCTCTCCCTGACAAAAGATATAGTTATAGGTTTTACGTCTCCGTTAATTAGTTTTTCAATATCCTTTCTAAGCTTTTTAACGTCAACGGTGTAAAAAGTTTCAAAGGATTTTAAAAGCTTGAGGACTTTTTTTAGCTTATCTTTAGTGCTCTGCTCGTTTTTGTGCTCCATGTAAAACTCGGATAAGAGCTTAAGTGCTTCAAAGAAATCCTTTTCCTCGGAATACCTTCCGCAAAGGAGTTCGGCGTAATACTTACTTTCCTTGTATAGCTTTTCGTTAAAGGTTAAGACAAGCATTCTCGTTGAGGTTTCCGGGTTCGGGTTGTTGCCGTAAAAGGACTTTGAACTCAGAACGGACCAGTATTTTAAAAGCCTCGTATAAAAGCCGTAAAAGTCTTCCCTATAGTTTTGAATAAGTCCTACCTTAAGCCTCTCTTTATCCTTTATCCTCAATATATCCTTGCCTTGAAAAATCTCACCGTTTGGTGCTTTTACGTAAAAAACTCCGAGCTCAAGAAATATGTCCCTCCAATCCCCCCCTACGAGTTTGTAAGGTTTTTCCGCACAGTAAAGAACTTTTTCTAAGGGTATCTCAAACTCTCCGCTCCTTCTCACCTGCTGGCAGTAGCATATAGGATACAGGAGAACTTCTTTTTTATAGGGGTCGTCAAGTAACTCAAGAAAGAGGTTCTCAAGCCTGTCAAGCTCTTCCCATATACGGAGCATAAACTTAATTTAGATTTAGAAAAAGCCTCGTTCAAGCGTTAAATTTTTCCTCTATGGCTAACGTCTTAATTGGTGTATGCGGGGGAATAGCGTCCTATAAAGTTTGCGAGCTCATAAGAGAGCTAAAGAGGGAAGGACATAAGGTAAAGGTTTTAATGACACCTTTTGCGGAAAAGTTCGTTTCTCCTCTTACCTTTCACACCTTAAGCGGTGAGAGGGTTTATACCGAAAAGGTGTGGGAGGATGAACCTCTTGCTCATATAAACCTCGCAAGGTGGGCAGACGTTTTCCTGATAGCCCCTGCAACAGCAAACACGATTTCAAAAATAGCTAATGGCATATCGGATAACCTTTTAACGACGACCGTTCTGGCATACGGAAGGAAGCTCTTCATAGCTCCCGCTATGAACACGGTTATGTACAGGTCAGAACCCCTGAAAGAAAACTTAAAAAAGTTAAGGGAACGGGGACATGTGATAATAGAACCCGAGTTCGGTATTCTTGCCTGTGAGGAGGTTGGTGAGGGAAAGCTCGCAAGCCCCAAGAGGCTGAAGGACTGGGTAAATTATGCCCTTGAGGAGAAAAGTCTGAAAGGAAAGAAGATTCTAATAACCTGCGGGGCTACGAGGGAATATATAGACCCTGTAAGGTTCATATCAAACGAGTCAAGCGGAGAGATGGGCTTTTCCCTTGCAAGGGTTTGTAGGTGGAAGGGTGCAGAGGTTAAAGTTGTTGCCGGTTTTACAACCGCAGAAGAACCCCCCGAGGTAGAAATCAAAAGGGTAAAAACCGCGGAAGAGATGAGAAAAGAGGTTCTTGGGAGCTTTGAAAGTTCGGATATAGTCATAATGAACGCTGCGGTTTCCGACTTCAAACCAAAGGAGTTCAAGAAAAGCAAGATAAAGAAAAGGGAGAGTTTAACTATTGAACTCGTTAAAAATCCGGATATACTGAAGGAGCTCGGTGAAAAGAAAACTAACCAGATACTCGTCGGCTTTGCCCTTGAGACGGAAAATATAATTGATTACGCAAGAAAAAAGCTTCTTGAGAAGAACTTAGACCTTATAGTGGCAAATCCTTCCGAGGTTATGGGGAAGAAACACCACAAGGGATACATAATAACCCGTGAAGAGGTGAGGGAATTCTCATTCCCGACGAAGCCGGAGAGTGCAAAATTCATAGTAGAATACATAGTGAATAGGTTTCTAAAGGGAGGTGGTTGAGATGCCTTACTACGACCCGTTTTCGTATTTGTTCAGTCTTTTATGGTTCTTACTATTTGTCTTTATACTTCTCTCTCCTTGGTATAAGAGAATGGCCCTTATAAGGGCAAGGGAAGACATAATAAGGAAACTTGAGGAAAAAAGAAAGAGCAGAGTAATAACGATGATTCACAGACAGGAACAGATAGGCTTTTTTGGAATCCCCGTATTCAGGTTTATAACTATTGAGGACAGCGAAAGGGTTTTAAGAGCTATAAGGATGACACCCGACGATATGCCAATAGACTTTATAATACACACACCGGGAGGTCTCGCCCTTGCAGCTACACAGATAGCTAACGCTCTCGTAAAGCACAAGGCACCCGTGAGGGTAATAATCCCCCACTACGCTATGAGCGGGGGAACACTAATAGCCCTTGCCGCAGACGAGATAATCATGGACGAAAATGCGGTTTTAGGACCAGTAGACCCCCAGATAGGAAACATGCCCGCCGCCTCAATACTGAAAGTTCTTGAAAAAAAAGAACCAAAGGACATTGATGACCAGACACTTATTCTGGCGGACGTATCGGAAAAGGCTATAAAACAGATGGTTGATTACCTGGTTGAGCTTCTTACGAAAAACGGATTGGAAGAGGAAAAGGCAAGAAAGATAGCGGAAGAACTGGCTACCGGAAAATACACCCACGATTATCCCATAACCGTAGAACATCTGAAAAAGCTCGGACTTCCCGTCAATACTGATGTTCCTAAGGAGGTTTACGAACTTATGGAGCTCTACGAGCAACCTATGGGTTCACAACCTCCTTCAGTTCAGTATATACCCGTTCCCTACAAGTCACCGCAACAGCAGAATGCGAAATGATAGGTGTGGACATAGTGAAGAACGAAAGGATCGAAGAAGCAGTAAAGAGATTCGGGGAAAAATTTTTAAAGAGGATTTATACGCAGAGGGAACTTGATTACTGCTTTTCCCAGCGTTTTCCTTTCCAGTGCCTTGCAGCAAGGTGGGCATCAAAGGAGGCAATCCTGAAGGCCTTTTATACGGAGTTCGGAGTTCTCCTGAGGTTTAAAGAGATTGAGGTTCTCGGAAACAGAGGAAGACCCCCCACGGTAATAATCCACAGAAAAGAAGCCCGGGAGCTTTTAAAAGAAAGACGCATTTTCCTTTCCCTTTCCCACGAAAGGGATTACTCGGTAGCGGTTGCTGTGATAAAGTAATAAATGCAAGCGTAAAATAATATCATTATGATGATAAAAGAAATTGTAGAAAGGTTAAATAAAAAACTAAAACACACTAGAAAAAAACTAGGTATTTTTTTTACACCTCAGTGGGTCGTAGATTTAATGATAGATTTAATAGATGAGAAAAAACTTAACGTAAGTGATAGCAATGAGATTAAAATTCTGGAACCTGCATGTGGAGCATGTCAATTTTTAGTAGGTTTAAAAAGGAAAAAAGAAAACATATTTAAGCGTGCTAATGTTAAAATAGGCATAGAAATAAATGATGATATGATTGAATATGCCCGTTCTCTTGGTTTTACCCAAGGGATAAATATAGTTTCTGGGGATTATTTGTTATGGAATACGAAAGACCGTTTTGATTTAATTATAGGAAATCCGCCCTATGGAATACCTAGTCCATCTGACCACTATACTATACGGGTGGACAATGAAACTAAACAAAAATATAAACAAATTTATGAAACATGGTATGGAAAATACAATGTTTATGGAGCATTTATAGAAAAATCTGTAAAATTATTAAAAGATAATGGACAACTTATTTTTATAGTTCCTGCTACATTTATGATATTAGATGAATTTAAAAAGCTTCGCAGATTTCTTTCACGTAATGGGAAAACTGAAATCATATATATGGGAAATGGTGTTTTTAAGCCTGATGCAAATATAACAACGGTTATACTTAAATTTACAAAAACAAAATTGGATGCTAAAAAATTGAAACTTTTTGAATATAAAGATAATAAATTGATATTAATTTCTGAAAATAATCACTGGAACGGTGAAATTGTATTATTCTCATCAGAGTTTAGTAAATTAGTTGATAAAATATGTAGCTATAAATTAGGTGAGATATATACGGTTAAAATATCACCACGAACACCAGAAATAAAAAATAATCCATATGTTATTAATTTAGATGCTAATCCTAAAGATGAGAATTTACTTCCTATTCTTAATGGTAAAAACTTAAAAGTAGGTAGAATTATTTACGAACCTATTACAGGGTACTGGATAGATAAAAGTAAAAAGACGAAGCTTAGAAGCTTTTTTGATAAACCTCACATAGTTGTGGGATTGGGTTTTAGAGGGGATAAACAATTAGGTGCTGCATATGACCATAGAGCTTATCCATGGATGGGAGATATTTACCATTTATTAAGAGAAAATTCTCTAATAAATCTAAATTTTGA
>NZ_JBSLZM010000005.1:0-14020 GCF_056494385.1 Aquifex sp.
GCTTATGAATAAGTCCTCTCCTCAAATGGCGGAAAAGGCTTTCCTCGTCGGCCTCTTCTCACTTCTTGATAAAATCCTGGGGGTAGACATACCCTCCTTTCTTGAAGAACTAAACGTAGATGAGGAAGTCGTTAACGCCTTTAGAGACGAAAACGCTCCCCTTAGAAAGGTTCTCAATATAGCCGTTAGGCTTGAAGAAACCTTAAACAAGAGCCAAGAAGAGCTTGACAGGGTAGCTTCGGAACTTGCTCTGGAAACAGGAATTCCCGAGATAGACCTTATACTCCTTGTGAAAGATGCAGAAGAGAAGGCAAAAAACCTTCTCAAGATTTAGCGGGAACACCACTTTCCGTTTCGTAGGGCCACGTGAGTATTCCGCCCGCCAGGTTGTATGCCTCGTATCCCATCTGCCTTAAAAAGTATGTTGCGAATGCACTTCTCTCTCCGCTCCTGCAGTATACGATATACTTCTTGTCCTTCGGTAGGTTCTGGAAGGCGTATCTCAGTTCGTCAAGGGGAATGAGCGTAGAGTTAGGAATTCTAACCTGAACGTGCTCCTGAGGCGTTCTCACATCTAATAAAATAACTTTATCCTTTTCTTCCTCAAGCATCTTCTTAGCTTCTTGTGGTCCGACTTCCGGAACGTTCATAAACATCTCACTTCACCTCCATTCCTTCTTTAACTTCAACGGGACTGTTCTTCGCATCAACAAATATGAGCTTAGGGCTGTAATTCTCCAGCTCCTCTTCGGAGTAGTAAGCATAAGAAGCTATAATTATGAGGTCTCCCTTATGCCCTAACCTCGCAGCCGCCCCGTTTAACTTAACTTCTCCCGAATAACGGGGAGCGGGTATGACGTAGGTCTGAAACCTCGCACCGTTGTTAATGTTATATACGTCTATTCTCTCAAAGGGTTTAAGGTCAGCAAGTTCCATTAAATACTCGTCCAACGAAAGACTTCCCTCGTAGTGAAGGTCCGCGTCCGTAACCGTAAGCCTGTGTATCTTTGACTTTAACATCGGCCTCAGCATTCTCTCCTCCGTAATATATTAAGAATATGCTAATAAGAATATAAAACAAGCCTATCTTAATTTTCTATGAAGAAATGCAGGATATGCGGAAAGAAAGCGATAATTTACATGCCCCATCACAGGTTAGCCCTCTGCAGGGAACACTTCGTTGAGTGGTTTGAGAAATACACAGAGAAAACAGTAAAAGAGTTTAAGATGTTTACGAAAAAAGATAAGATTCTCGTAGCCATCTCGGGTGGAAAGGATAGTTTAGCCCTTTGGTATGTTTTGAGAAAACTCGGGTATGAAGCGGACGGGCTTTACATACACCTCGGTATAGGTGAGTATTCGGAGCGTTCAAAGGAGAAGGTTCTGAAGTTTGCTCAAAGAATAGGTGGTAAGGCTATTATCGTAGACCTGAAAGAGGAGCTTGCAACTATTCCCGAACTTGTTGAGATAAGCTCAAGGGAGGCTTGCTCCGTTTGCGGACTTGTAAAGAGGTATAACTTTAACAAGGTTGCAAAGGAGAAGGGGTATAGCGTGGTTGCTACGGGCCACAACCTTGACGACGAAGCAAGTGCACTTTTATCAAATGTCTTGAACTGGAACGAGAAGTATTTAGGGAGAAAGTATCCGGTTCTTGAAGAGGAAGGGGGATTTGTCAGGAAGGTAAAGCCATTCTGTAAGTTTACAGAAAAGGAAACAGCTCTTTACGCCCTTTTGAACGGAATAGACTTTATAGAGGAAGAATGTCCCTTTTCCGAAGATGCGACCTCTGTTTTTTACAAGGAAATCCTAAACAAGATAGAGGAACGTTCTCCAGGAACGAAGCTAAGGTTTTACCTTGATTACCTCAGGAAGATTTACCCCAAGTTTAAAAAAGGGGAAAAGAAAGAGCTTCAGCAATGTAAGGTATGCGGAGAGCCAACGATGGGAGAAATATGTCCCGTATGCAGGTTGAAAGAGAGGGTAAGTAAGGTCAGCGGGTGAGCCTCTCTATGAGTGCGAGGGTAGTTGCATACCTGTAGAGCAGGAAGTGAAGGGTGTCAAGGGTGTCATTATAGTTTTTTCGGACATCAAGAACCTCAAGCTGGCTTCCTACCCCTTCTTTATACCTTTCTGTTGATAGTTTAAGACTTTCCTCCGCCGCTTGAAGGGAGAGCTTAACCGCATTAATTCTCTCCTTTAGGGATTTGAGGGTAAGAAGGGCGTTTATGAGGTTCTTTTTCTGGTTGAACACCTCACCCTTTAGCCTCTCCTTTTCCTTCATTACCTCAAGCTTGTTCTGGGCAATGTTTGCCTCCCTTCCAAAGCCGTCAAAGAACTTATAGTTTAACCTTACACCCGCTGTGTAGCCCTTAACCCACTCCCGCCCTCCGAAGAGCGTTCTTCTCGTAGTAAACCCCTGATAAGATAAGAAGGCTTCAATGGTTGGATAGTATTCCGACCTGGCAAGGTCGTAAGCCTCCTTCAATGCCTCAATCCTTGCCCTGTAAACCTTAAGGGTTGAGTTGTTCTTAAGTAGTTTTTTAAGAAGCTCTTCCTCGGAGGGTAGTTTTTCGGGGAAAGCAAGCCTTCCTTTAATTTGAATGTCTCCTTCTATTCTGAGAAAGGCTTTAAACTCCTCAAGGCTTCTCTCGTAGTCCGTTTTAGCCTCTATAAGCTCCGCCTTTGCCATCTCATACTGTGCTTTAGCCCTCATATACTCAACCTTAGGTAAAATACCGGCCTTATATTTCTCCTTAACGGTTTTTAAGTTTTCTTCCCAGTATTTCAGTGTATCCTCTTTTAGCTCTATAACGAGCTTTTTGTAAAGGAGTGCGTAATACATCTCCTTTACCCTGTATACAACCTCTCTTTTTACATCCTCAAGGATTAACTCCTGAAGTTTTCTCTGTTTCTTTGCCAGAGCTATGGAGTCAAATACCGCTTTATTAAAGATTGTTTGGGAAAGGGTTAAGGAGTATTCCTGTCTGTCCCTCAGTCCGAAGCCGTAAACGAGAGAGTCGTCAAACCTTGTGTATGAGTAGCTTCCCGTAATCGTCGGGAGTATACTCGAGAGTGCTTTCCTTATTTCCTCTTCAAGTTTTTTTAACTCTAACCTTGATACCCTAACGTCGGTAGTGTTCTTTAAAGCTATATTTATCGCCTCGTCAAGTGTGAGCGAAAAGATAAAGGAGAAGCTAAGAAGGACTGTAAAGATAACCCTCATCTTGCCGACACCCTACTTCCTTCCTTCAGGAGATTTGCGTTTTCAACCACGATTTTATCACCTTCTTTCAGGTTACCTACGACGTATAGGTATCCCACACCACCCTTTACAACCTCAACCTTTACGGGATAAGCCCTTCCCTTTTCAACCTTCCAGACGACTTTCTCGCTTCCGCGGAGTATTACCGCATCTTCAGGAACCTTAAAGGCTTCTACACTTTTCCGGGGCACGTATGCGTAACCGAATGTTCCGGGGGATACCTTTTCACTTATGAGTAGTTTAACGGTTAGTTGGCGGTTTTCGTCAAGCTGAGGAGAGATGTAAACAACACTTCCCTTTGTGAGTTTTCCTCCGAGTTCAACCTTTAACTCCTGCCCTAACTTTAGGTTTGCTTTCCCCTCCGGCACTTTGAAAACAAACTCAAGGGGTTCATAGGAAATTATCCTGAAAAGTGGCTTTTGTGGTGATGCGTAATCACCGACGTTTACATACCTTTCCGCTATAAAACCTTCAAAAGGTGCCTTTACAAAGTGTTTTCTGTAGAGGATTTTTTTAGACTCAAGCTCCCTCTTTAATGCTCTTATCCTGTGCTTTATCTCGCTAAGTTTCGTTTCCGCCTTCTCGTAGTCCTCACGGGATATAAGCTCCCTCTCGTATAGCCTCTTTCTTCTTTGGGCTATCCTTTTTTGCAGTTCGTAATTCGCCTCAAGCTCCTTTATCTGTTCCTTTATCCTTTCAATCTCCTTTTTTACGGTTTGTGTATCTATTACGGCGAGTGTCTCTCCCTTCTTTACCCGCTCTCCCTCATACTTAAGAATTTTTACAACCCTTCCCGAGACCTCGGGGGAGAGTTTTACGTCCTTTCTTGCGGATACAAAGCCCTTATAAGGGAGCGTTATATTTACCCTTTCCTTTTTAACTTTCCAGAGGCTTACCTTTACAACCCTTTCACTTTTCTCCTCTTTTTTTGTTTCCTCCGTTTTGCAAGAAATTATGAGGAGGAGAAAAAGGAGAAGATAGCGAACCATTTAAATAATTTTAGGAATCCTTCCGAGTTTATAGAGCTTGAAATATATACCCCACAGCTTCTTCATAATGTGCCCGAGGACAGGTATAGGAATGAGCATAGCTCTTTTATCGCTTCTGTAGGCGAGACCTCCTCCCCTCCAGCCCATATCCATCAAGCATAGGATGTTTATATGCTCCTTGTAGCTCTTTAGCTCCCCTTTCTTTCTTCCCTCCCTTACCGCTATGTTATGGGCTACAATCTCTCCCATAACTTCGGCAAGGTGTCCCTGCTTTGCGGTCCAGGGAGGTCCCTCAATGGCCGCACAGTCTCCAACCGCGTAAATGTTTTCGGTTCCCTCAACCCTACATGTCTCGTCAATCTTCACGAAACCTGCTTCGTTCGTAGGTAATCCGGACTCCATTATAACGGGGTGTCCCCAACCCGCAGGTGTGTAAAGTATGAGGTCAGCCTCAAGGAAACTATCGTCTTCAAATAAGATACCGCTTTCCTTGAACTCTTTTATCTTCTTACCGGTAATCTTGTTTATGCCGTATTTTCTGAAAAGCTCATCAAGCATCCTCAGGGCTTTTTCTCCGAGTCTTTCTCCGGGTTTAGGCATGGGTGCGAAAAAGGTGAGTTCAAACTTTTCCCTTAAGCCGAGCTTTCTGAGGTAGTAATCAACGTTAAAGAGAAGCTCAAAAACGGGACCTCCCCTTACAGCCGTCTTGTCCTTGGGATTTCCTCCGAAACCGAAGGCTATTTTACCCCCTCCTTTTTTTATTAGCTCGTAGAGTCTTTCCTTTATTTGTGCAGCCTCTTCGGGTGTTCCGCATATGGATAGGGTGTTTTCTATTCCCTTTTCCTTCTTCTTTACCTGTCCGAGGGCGAGAACTATGTAGTCGTATCCGCCTATCTCTCCTTTTTCCCTGAGATGAACCTTTCCCGTTTCCGGCTCTATCTTTATAACTTCATCCTGTATGAACTCAATACTCCAGTTCTTTGAAAACTCCTCAAGGGGTATTCTTACACCTTCGGGTCTTATCTCTCCCGTCGGTATCCATATGGATATAGGGTATGCATAAATATAAGGTCTGTTGCTAACGAGGGTAACGTCATAACCCTCCTTTTTCAAGGCTATGGCTGCCTGAGAGCCTCCTATTCCTCCTCCGAGAACGAGTGCTTTCTTCATTCCTTTACCTCCTTGGTTAGTTAATTCTAACCCACAATAAATAAATTTAAGTTCTTCTAAAATTAAATCATGCACAAGTTCTTCATAAGAAGACCCGTAACCACTTGGATGTTTATCCTTTCCTTTATACTTCTCGGTTTATACTCTGTTAGGTTTGTTCCCGTTGATAGATTCCCCGATGTTGAGTTTCCGGTTGTTTCTGTTACGACGAACTATCCCGGTGCTGACCCCTTCGTAGTTGATTCAACCGTTACTAAGGTTCTTGAAGAGGAGATATCAACGATAAACGGAATAGAAAGTATAGCCTCCAGGAGCTACCCGGGTTTTTCCCGCATAGTTGTAACCTTCAGTCTTGATAAAGACGTTGAGGTTGCGTACCAGGAGGTAAGAGATGCTGTTCAGAGGGCTGTAAAGAGACTCCCGAAAGAGGCGGAAATTCCCTTCGTGAGAAAGATTGACACATCAATAGCCCCTGTTCTCGTTGTAGTGCTTTTTTCGGACAACGGAGATTATGACAGGCTCGCCTACTACGCGGACAAGGTTGTGAAGAGGGAACTTGAAAGACTTTACGGAGTCGGTTCGGTTAGTCTCGGGGGATTCAGGGATAAGGTGCTATGGGTTAGGTTAAAAACCTCGGAGCTTTACGGCTTTGAACTAACTCCCCTTGACGTTCTTAGAGTGATTGAGAAAAACCACGAGGATATTCCCGCAGGGAACATTTACGGAAAGAAAAGGGAATACATTATAAGACTTTACGGAAAGTTCACAACCCCGGAGGAGCTTTCTAACCTTTACATAAAGGGAAATGTAAGACTCGGGGACGTTGCACGGGTTTACTTCGGAAACGACGAGGAGAGAAGCTTTACCCATTTCAACGGAAGGAGTGCTATAGCACTTCTTATATTCAAGCAGACTAAGGTTAACGCTGTTAAGGTAGTAGAGGGTGTAAAGGAAAAATTAAAGGAGCTTGAGGGAATTCTACCGGCAGATATAAAAATTACTTACACCTTTGATACGAGTAAGTATATAAAGGAGAGCGCAAAGGCGGCATACGAGGAGATACTTCTCGGTTCCCTCTTGACCGCTCTCACGGTTTTTCTCTTTCTCGGAAATCTCAGACTTACCTTCGTTCCGGTTGTTGCCATACCCGTCACACTGCTCGGAACCGTCTTTTTCCTCTACCTTCTCGGATACTCCCTTAACATGGTTACCCTTCTCGCTATGGCTGTTGCGGTTGGTCTCGTTATAGACGATGCCATAGTTGTTATGGAAAGCGTTCACAGAAGGTATGAAGAAGGTTTATCCCCCTTTGAAGCGGGTAAAAGGGGAACCCGTATAGTTATGTTTGCTCTTCTCTCTTCAACCGCTTCCATAATTGTAGTATTTACCCCTATACTCTTTCTTAAAGGTGTTCTTGGAACCTTCCTCAAAAACTTTGCTCTCACCCTCATAATAGCCCTCGCGCTCTCTTACCTCGTTGCCGTAACCTTCACCCCTATGGCGAGTGTTAGACTTCTCAAAAGAGAAAGAAACCCATTTATGAGGACCTATGAGAAGTTTGAAAAGGCTTTTGACGTCCTTCTGCGCTTCTTTCTTGAGAAGAAGTATTTAATCCTTGCTTTTTCCCTCCTTAATGTTTTTCTCGGCTTTTACCTTTTCGGAAAGGTTAAAAAGGAGTTCACACCGAGGGTTGACGAGGGGAGGTTTCTTGTTAGGTTCAGGGCGCCCGCCGGAACGTCTTTTGAAGTTATAAAAAAGAAAGCCCTTGAGATAGAAAAAATCATACTTTCCGACCCTGCGGTTGAAAAGGTAGGCATAATAGCAGGGGAAGGAATGGGAGGAGCGGGAGTTCACACAGGTATGGCTTTCGTTTATCTAAAGGAGCGTTCAAAAAGACCGCACCAAATAGTCGTTATGAACAGATTAAGGAGGAAGTTATCCGGTATAAAGGGAGTTAGGGTAAGCGTTGAGTTCCCCCACGGGGTCGGTGCTACGGCAGGCAGAACGACCGACATACAGTACATAGTTAAGGGGTGGGACCTGGGGAAGCTAAAGGAGATATCAAAGGAAATGGAGGAGTATTTCTCAAAGAAGAAGGGGTTTAGGGACGTTGATGCCGAAATGGAAGAAAGCTTTCCCTATATAAAGGTGAAAGTTGACAGGGATAAGCTTTCGGATTACGGCATATCTATTGAGGACGTTGGACTTACCCTTTCCCTCCTTTTCGGGAAATACAGGGTGGGCACATACGAACTCGGAGCAGAAAGCTACGAGTTTTACATAAAAGCGGAGGAAAACTTTTTAAACAATATTGATAACCTCAAAAAGGTTTATATCCGTGCGCGTAACGGGGAGTTAATACCTATAACCGAGGTTGTTGACCTTTCCCTTGAGAGCGGGCCCTTCAGACTTATGAGGTATAACAGACAGTATGCCTTTGTTTTTTACGCAAACCTGAGCGGTATAGACCTTGCGACCGCAAGGGAAGAAGTTGAAAGATGGCTTAAAGAAAACCTACCTTTCGGATATACATACGAGGCGACAGGACAGGTAAAGGAGTTTAAAAAAGCCTTTAGGGGCTTTCTCATTTCCTTGGCTCTCGCCCTCGTAGGCGTTTACATGATACTTGCCTCCCTGTTTGAGAGCTTGAAACATCCCTTTACAGTTCTCCTTATGGTTCCCCTTACAGTCCCGGGTATCTTCGGGCTTATGTATATAACGGATACGTCTTTAAACATCTCTTCCTACTTCGGGATAATCCTCCTTATCGGTATCATCGTAAGGGATGCCGTTCTTTTCATAGAAAGGATAATACAACTCAGAAAAGAAGGTTATGAAACGAGAGAGGCGATTCTTGAAGCGAGAAAGGAAAGGCTCAGACCAATTCTTATGACTACCATAACGATAGTTTCCGCCCTAATTCCGGTAGCACTCGGTCTTACGGCTGGTTCTGAGCAGAGAAAACCCCTTGCGATAGCGGTTATAGGGGGATTAATTTCCGGCCTTCCCCTTAGTCTGTTCCTACTTCCCGCACTTTACGAGATGTTTGAAAGGAAAGGGAGAAAAGGCTGAGGGATTACTCGTATTCCGTTGAGTCTTTATCAAGCTCTGCATACTTTTCGCTCATCTCAACAGCCTGTTCAAACAGCTGTCTTTCTCTTTCTGTAATCTCAACGGGTTTCCTTTCTTTTTCGGGAACAACTTCTTCCGCACTTTCTCTTCTTTGTTTACCTTCAAGAACCGCATCCGCTATCTTAGAAGTTAACAGCTTTATGGACTTTATAGCGTCGTCGTTTCCGGGAACGGGGTAGTCTATAACCGTCGGGTCACAGTTTGAATCCGCTATGGCAACTATGGGAATTCCCAGCTTCCTTGCTTCTGAGACAGCTATCTTTTCCCTCACCGTATCAACTATCCATATAACGTCGGGAAGCTTCTTCATATCCCTTATACCGTTGTAAAGCTTTCTCAGCTTTTCCATCTTCCTCCTGAGAGCCCTAACCTCTTTCTTGGGAAGGACGTCAAATATCCCTTCCTCTTCCATTTTCTCAAGGGTTTGGAGCTTTAAAAGGCTCTTTCTTACCGTTTCAAAGTTCGTTAAGAGGCCTCCTACCCATCTCTCGTTAACGTAAAAAGCTCCGCATCTTTCCGCCTCTTCCTTGATAATGTCCTTTGCCTGCTTCTTCGTTCCCACAAAGAGTATCTCACCGCCCTGTGCTATAACGTCCGAAACAAAGTGATAGGCCTCCTCAAGCATTACTATGGTCTTGTTTAGGTCAATTATGTGAATCCCGTGTCTCACACCGTAGATGTAGGGTGCCATCTTGGGGTTCCACCTTGACTTTGAGTGCCCGAAGTGAACACCCGCTTCAAGAAGCTCCTTCATAGATACAACAGCCATCTCTTCACCTCCTTGGGTTTTGCCACCCTTCCCCGAGACCCCGAGAAGGGGCAACCCAAGCGGGGAAGGTGCGTTTTAAATCAAAATAATTTTATCAGTTTTCCTTGTTTTTATCCTTTTCTTTCTTTTCTTCAAGAACTTTCTTGTCAAACCTGTAAACCCTTCCGCAGAAGTTACAGGTAACCTCTGCAAGCTCATTTTCCTCAAACAGTTCCTCGAGCTCCTTCGTTTCCATGAGGAATAGGGAGGCCTTTGCGGTTTCCTCATCACAGGGGCAGTAATACTCAACCTCCTTAAGACCCACAAGCTGTGGCTCCATATCCTTAAGTATTTCCGTCGCTATGTCTTCGGGTCTCATACCCTTTTCCATCATATCGGTAACCGGTGGAAGTTTGAGGATTCTTTTCTCAAGGAGTTCCTTTACCTTTTCCGACGTTCCTCCGAGGGTCTGGACAAGATAACCGCCTGCATGCTTTACGCTTCCGTCTTCGTTCAGCTTAATGCCTACAGCAACAGCGGAAGGAATCTGTTCGGACTGGTAAAGGTAGTAGGCCAAGTCCTGCCCTATCTCTCCGGAAACAAGGGGAACAACACTTGTGTAAGGTTTTCCCGTTCTGAACTCTTTTACGACTGTGAGAGTTCCATTTTTTCCCACTACCTTGGATACGTCAAACTTCTTCTTTCCGCCTTCCTCTTTAAGAAAGGTATCAACCTGCGGGTTTCCCACAAATCCCCTAACCCTTCCTTTTGCGTCCGCTTCAACCACTATAACGCCTATAGGACCATCACCCTCTATCTTCAGGAGAAGCTTCTGGTTTGTAGCGTGCTTCAGAAGCGAAGTTAAAAGAAGTGCTCCTACTATAGCCCTTCCCATAGCGACAGTTGCAGAAGGACTTAGGCTGTGTATCCTTCTTGCCGTTTCAACAGTGTTTGTCGCTTTCACAACGTAAACCCTTACGGGTTCCTTTTTCGGAACAGCTATTACCATATAATCCCTGTCTTGAAAGTAGTCTTTGAGGTCCTTCTTTACCTCCTGTGATAGCTCCTTTATCAACATAATCTTATATTTATATACCTCCCAAGGTTATTTTAAAGAGAAAGCTTATGCAAAATAAATCAAGGGAAAAACCGATATTATTTTATACAGTGAGTGAGGCAGAGTTCAAGCCTCTTAGAGAGATAACCCAGAAGGAGGAAGAAAAAAAGGATAGGGGTTTTAATAATGTTTTGAAGCTCCTAACGGAAGAGAACCAAAGACTTAAAAAAGAGGTAGAAGACCTAAAGAGGTTAAATGAAGAGCTTGAAAAGGAACTCTCAAAAAAGGAGGAAATCTTAAGGGAAAAAGATAAGAGGATTTCAGAGCTGGAGCGGGAAATAGCCTCCGTAAAAGAGAGGAAATCCCTAGAAATTAATCTAAAGGAGCGTATAGAGAGCTACTTGGAGGGTGTTTTTCAGGATACTTCTGAGAGGTTATACAGATTCCTGGAAGAAGCCTTAAAGGAATTTTTGCTTGAGATTCCCCAAGATAAGGTGAACAGGGAAACTTTAAAGAAAGTTCTTGAAGACATTGTAAGTCTACGGGAGGAGATTAAGGTTTTTTTGAATCCAGAGGATTACGAAAAGATGCAGGAAGACCTTGAAGTTCTGAGGAATTACCTTTCGGCGGAAGGGGTTGCAGTTTCCTTCTTTACGGCCAAAGACGTTGAAAAGGGAAGCTTCAGGATAAAAGGGCTTCACTTCACAATTGAGAGAAGCCCCAAAGAGTTTGCCGAGGAAGTTTTTACGAAGGTTTTCGGAGATGTTTTCAAGGAGCGTTAAGGTAATAGGAGAGGTTATAACAGCAAAAGGTATATTCCTTGAGGCCATTCTTCCGTTTGCTAATGTAGGGAACGAAGTTGAGATAAAGAACAGTTCAAGGAGGATAAAGGGTGAAGTTGTAGGCTTCAGCGGAAAAAACGTTTTAATAATGCCTTACGAGAATATAGGAGGAGTTAAGAAGGGAGATAAGGTAATTCTTCTCAGAGAAAGGGTTTCAACTTACGTGGGTGAAGAACTTATAGGAAAAGTAATAGACCCCTTCGGGAACCCCCTTGACGGCTCAAAAGTGGAGTATCTAAAGGAGAAGGAAGTAGAGCTTCCCTGTATAAATCCGCTTCAGAGGGGAAGAATAAAAGAGGTATTTGACACGGGAGTAAGGAGTATAAACGCATTATTTACACTCGGTGTTGGGCAGAAAATAGGTATATTTGCGGGTGCAGGAGTGGGTAAGAGCACGCTTCTTGGTATGATAATGAAACATTCCGAGGCTGACGTTGTCGTTTTAGCCCTAATAGGTGAGAGAGGAAGGGAGGTAAGGGAGTTCGTTGAGGACGTGCTCGGTGAGGAAGGACTAAAGAGAAGTATCGTCGTTGTGTCAACCGCTGACCAGTCACCTATACTGAAGGTTAAAGGAGCTATAAGTGCAACAGTTCACGCCCATTACTTTGCCCAAAAGGGGAAAAGGGTTCTCCTACTTATGGACTCAATAACCAGGCTTGCTTTAGCCCAAAGGGAAATAGGTTTAGCGGTAGGGGAACCGCCCACACTTAAAGGCTTTACCCCCTCGGTATTCCAGCTTATGACGAGAATAACCGAAAGCTGCGGTGTATTTGGAAGGGGAAGCATAACGGGTATATTCAGCGTCCTCGTTGAGGGAGACGATATATCCCTTGACCCCGTAGCGGATGCTCTTATGGGAGTCCTTGACGGCCACATAATACTTTCAAGAACAAGAGCAGGAAGGGGGATATACCCAGCCATTGACCCGATAAAAAGCCTATCAAGATTAATGCCAAAGCTTGTAAGCGAGAAGCATCTTAACATGGCCAACTACGTGAGAGAAGTGCTGAGTAAGTTTGAAGACGTGGAGGAGCTCGTAAGAATAGGGCTTTATAAGGAAGGTTCTAATCCCCTCGTTGATAAGGTTATAAAGAACCTTAGCAGGATTGAAGGGTTTTTTAAGCAGAAACCGGAGGAAAGAGTTAGTTACAAGGATAGTGTAATAGCCCTTGAGGAGCTTTACACCTTACTCAAGTAATGTCTCAAAAATGTTTATTATCTTCAGCTTACAGGGAACCGGAGCTTTTATGAAAGAACTCAACGCATGGTTTATTCTTTCAACGTCTTCCTCGTTTTCCTTATATATCTCATAAAGTCTCTCGTAAAAGTCCTCCAATCCTTGAATTAGCTTACTATCTTTTAGGTCCTCAGGCTTCTTTCCCTCTTTATACCTCCTTAGTACCTTTATGCTTTTTGATATAAGGTCATCCCTTACCTCGCCCCACTTTTCGTCGGTAAATCGGGAAACAATCTCAAGAAAAGCCCCGAACCGATTCATAAGGAAGATTTTACCAATTCCGTATAACTCATTTAATTCTGTAATTATTTATTTTTGATTTCCTCCTCAAATTTTTATATATATACTCACATCAAATTTTTATATATATACTCAATATAGTTATCTTTGAAAACAACAAAGCCGTTTTTAAGCTTTTCTAATTTATCCCTTAAAGTTTCATCTTTTTCAAAATCTATATCATACGGAATAGATATAGTCTTGATGGGTGCTTCACCTTCTGTTAACCTCCTAGCTTCATGTCTTCTACTTCTCTTTTTTATTTGTAATCCCACAAAAGAACTATTAATTTTAGTATAAGCATCAACACCTTTTATATCCAAGATAACTTCACTATCCAATTTAATTTCTATTAGCTTATTCCATGTGTAATTTAAATCAAGTTGCGTAAGAACCGAAACCCACGTTCTATACATTCGAGCTTTTAATCCTACAAGTATATATCCTTTTATAATCTCATCTAAAACCTCATCTATTATTTTAATGTTACCCTCTTTTTTAATCTCATTTTTAATATATTTAAAGATATTTCCCTTGTTGTTATTGATTTCATTGATAATCTGATGCTTTATCGCTTCGATATTTATATATTTTTTATGTTGATTTATAAAATCATTTATGTCAATATTGCTTTTATATTCTTTCCAAAAATCCTCAAATGAAGGAAAGGTATAATTATCTGGTATAGCTTCTTGCTTTATATCAATAAAGCTGGTGTGTTTACTATCTGAACACTTTTCTAGGTATAACCATTTTATAAATTGTTCTTCCGTATTAAACCCAAAATTCCCAAGTATATGATATAAAGGAATATCACTATTATACTTACTTCCTTTTCTTTCCAACCAATCTTTTATTTGTTTGACTTTTTTACAACGTGATGGTATTTCTTTATTCTTTAATACTACAAATTTTCTTTTCCAATAAAGATGATAAATTAAAGATAAGTGAAAGCTTCTATATTTTCCTGATAAATCAAATTCTATCGTTTTAATTGTTTGTAAACTCTCACGGTAATCATTTAAGCTTATACTTCCTAAAAACCCTCTATATTTTTCTGATACAGCTTTCCAGTTAGTTTTCTGAAGAATAGGTAAATATCCATTGTAAATATGCAAAATAATTCTCATAATATCGTTAGACATTAATACAACTCCTTATATAATTTATTTAGTTTTTCAAGTTCTACCTTAGTGGGGAGAGGTAGTAACTTAAGCTGGGTTATATTAAAATGATAAGTAATATCTCTAAAAACATCCCCTATATATTTTTTTAGTATTGCTGAGTTTAAAAATTTAACCACT
>NZ_JBSLZM010000006.1:0-15441 GCF_056494385.1 Aquifex sp.
GGAAAATCCCCCTTAATTTTTCGGATAGGATAATACCCTTAATGGCGAAACCCGGAGGAGTTACATCTCGGGAGTTATCGGTCAAGGGAAGTTCACTTATACTTTCACTGTAGCTGAAGAACTTTCCCGATACCGATACGAGATTCTTTATAGAAAACTCCTGTTTTTGTTCAACCTTGGGTATGAAATACGGTTTTAAGGAATATTTAAAAACGAAGAAGAGAAGGACAAAACTTCCGATAATTCCGAAAACAAGTCCTAACCCGAGTCCGTAAACGAGGGGCATTTAATTAAATCTACACCAACCATTTAAAGAATGGGTCAGAAAGGAGAGATTCTAAGTTTTCCTCCGGAACATTAGGTATATATCCCGCCTTGACTACTCAAAACTTCCCGCAAGGTGGGGAAAGCGGTGGTTGTATGAAAACTTAAGATTTCCGACTCCTTCGGGAAGAGCAAGATTTCACAGGGCAGTCTTCGATATTGAAAAGGAAAAGGGATTTATACTCATAACGGGAAGGTTAAAGAATCAGTGGCACACAATGACGAGAACGGGTAAATCCCCCGAACTGCTCAAAGGGGAGATTCCTCCCTTTGTGGTTATGAACCCCGAAGATGCGGAAAACCTCGGTGTTGATGAAGGAGATGTGGTTAAGCTTTGGGTTAACGGCCTGGAAGTTGAAAGGGTAGTAAGAATAGGGAAGATTAAGAAAGGATGCCTCTTTGCACCTTTCGGATATCCAAAGGAGTTCGGAACTCCCGTAAACTTCCTCATGAGCGATAGAACGGACCCTGTATCAAAAGAACCCGACTTAAAGTTTAGGGGAGTTAGGGTTATCCCCGCTGGAAAGGAGTCCCCTAAGGAGACTCTTTAATCGTTTCTCTCTTTCAACTTTCAGGTCAAAACCGAGTGCGTAAACGTTTTCGTATCCCTCAAACTTTACCAAGTCCTTTGGAGTTGTGAGGTAAAGCTTTCCATCTTTCGGCACAAAATTCCTGTAGTCATGGTGGTCCGAAAAGGGAATGAACTCCTTTATCCTTATGCCCAGTTTTTTAAGGGTTTTTAAAAACTGCTCGTTGTCTCCCAGTCCGCAAAAAGCCACCACCTCTTTATCCCTTATGAAGTCAAGGGGAAGGACTTCAAAGCCTGAGGTTATAACTTTGTTAAACTCCCTGAAAACCTTAAAGGTAGGCTTTCCCGTGAAAAAGTTAAAGGGTTCTATCTCCTGATAGGAAAGGACTATTACATCTGCCCTGTTTATTGAAGAAAGTCTTTCTCTGAGGTTTCCCGCCGGAAGAAGTTTATCGTTCAGGTCTTTCTTTTTTAGAAGGAGTATCTCCAAGTCCCTGTGGAGTTTTCTGTGTTGAAATCCATCGTCAAGGATTATGAGGTCTGGTGATAGTTTCTCAATAGCTTTTAATCCACCTTCGTACCTGTCTTCGGAAACAACGATGCTTGCAAAGGGGAGAAGTTTAGCCATAAGGTAAGGTTCATCGCCCGCTTCTTCCCAACCCAGTTTTACATTTCCGTATTCCGAAACTATATAAAACCCCTTAGTTTTTCTCTTATACCCCCTTGAGAGTATACATACCTTTTTATCTCTAAGGAGGTTTGCAAGGTGTATAACGAAGCTCGTCTTCCCCGTTCCTCCCACCGAAAGGTTTCCGACCGATATAACGGGAACGGGAAGCCTCTTAACCTTCAGGTATCCCTTATCGTATAAAGCGTTCCTCAGGTCTACAACCTTTCCGTATAGAAAACTAAAGGGAATAAGAAGCTTACTTCTTAGCACCTTTCGGCTTTATCCTGAATACACACTGCTCGTATCCCTGAGCTTGGCACATTACCTCTTGAACGTCATACCCCTTCTCAAGGAACTCACTTAAAAAACCCTTAAAGAAACCGGCTATGGGCTGGCACACAGGCTTTTGGCTCGTCGGGATAGCTTCAACGAGTATAGACCCCTCAATCCTTATCTCCATCTTATCCAGATCATACTCAAAGTAGCCTATCATCCTGGAAGATTCAGCTATTATTGAGAGGACATCAAGGGCTTCATCAAGTCTATCGGTGTATATGCCGTATTTCTCTTTCAGGGTTTGGGCTCCCTTCTTTCCTCCGTATTCGGAGGCCTTCCTTATGAGTTTATCAAGTCCGAACTTCGCTATCTTACTGAGATCCCTGTATGCTCCGATAAGGGCATCCCTGTGAATCAGAACACTTTCCCTTTCTATTGCTTCCGCAAGTGTCTTAATCTGATCCTTAATGCCTTCCATCTCTACCACCGGTTAGCTTTAACTAACAATTTAAGGATACTTTATAGAATTTCAATTAATGAGGCTATAAATTCTTTTTATTCCTTTATTAGACTTCCTACTGTGAACCTGTTCAGGGTTTTAAACAGTTCTTTGAGACGTTGAGCGTGATAATCCTCATGCTTTTCAATCCACCTGAAGAGTTTTACGAGTTCCTCTTTAGTAATCCTTTGGGCTTCCGTCCTATACATATTCTTAGCCGTTTCTTCCTCAGCTATGTCCTCTATAACCTCTTCGGGGGTTAAACCCTTCATATGTCTCGTTTCGGGAAGGGATAGGTCGGGCATACCGCCGAGTTCTCCGATTTTTTCCCCGAGCTCTCCCATGTGAACCATACTCTCTATTGCTATATCAAGGGAGGTATCCTTTTCCCTCCAAGTCTTTGAGTGGAAAAAGTGGTAAAGGTAATCAAGAATCAGCTTATACTCCTTCTGAAGGAGTTTATTCAGGATTGAGATTATTTCGGGCTCAAGTTCACCCCTTTCCTTCTTTTCTTCTATCTTCTTCTGTTTTATCGTTTCAAGGAGCTCAGTAAACTCGTCCCTATGTCTCATCTCGTCGTTTATTACCCTATCAAGAAGCTTCTTAACAGAATCGTCCTTTACTACCTCAAGCTGACTTGAATAAATCTTTATGGCTTCCTCTTCCGCATTCACGTCGTTCTTGAGCATATCTTCCCAGTTCTCCCCGAGCTTTATCGCCTCTTCAACCCTCTTTAGAGTAACTTTTCCTCCAAGGTCCACAACTTTTTGGGCAAACCATTTCAGGTGTCTCATCTCCTGTCTTGCTATACTTTCTATCTCGTTCGTTATCTCGGGGTCTCCTATTAAGAAGACGTTGTAAAGGTATTGGATTATAGCGGAATGCTCAAGGGCAACGTCGTAAAGCAGTATATCTATCACTTCCTTCTTGTTCATAACAGCCCCCGACTAAAAGGTAAACCTTTAAAAAACTTTGTCAACAATCCTGTTCACAAACTCCATTGCACTCCTTGATGGCTTTCTTTCTCCTGTTGCGCTCTTTATCACAGAGGCATACATAAGTAAAAGCCCTCCCATAATGTTTCTGTATTCACCTTTTAGGTCTTCCCCTACCTCCATCTCCACCGGGGGAATGAAGGATATATACTCAAGGAGTTCATCAACCCCTATGTCCTGCTCAATTTTCTTGAAGTTCTCAACGTGCTCCTCAAGGGCTTTTGTTATATTTAGGTCTGCAAGCGCTATGAAGTTTCTTCCGTTGAAGCGTGCCCTGTTCTCAGCTCCGTAAAAGAGCTTACCAAAGGTTGATTTAACACCTTCAAGGAGAAGGTTTATTGTCTCATCGGTAAGGTCAATCCCGAGCTCGGTTCTAAAGTAGTGGTCCAACTTGTCAAATCCCTTAGGCCTAATCATGGTTTCTATTTTAGAATATTTTTCATGTACAGGATAGGTGTTCCCGAGGTAGTCCTGTTCCTTCATGCGTTTCCCCTGAATAAGGATATGTATAAGTTCCAGTTCTGCGCCCTTGAGGAGGAAGGTATCCCCTACGTTGCAGTAGACTATCCCGGCTTCGGTGAAACTCCCAACCTTCCGGGGGAATACACCGTCGAGAGACTGACAGACTACGTAGTTAGTGTTCTTGCCGAACTCAGGATAAGGAAAGTTATAGCTGTCGGGGACAGTATGGGCGGTTACATAATGTTTGACCTCTGGAGGAGATACAGGGGACTGGTAAAGGGATATGTCTTCGTGGCAACAAGGGCGGAAGCGGATACGGAAGAGGGCAAAAAGGCGAGATACGCCCTTATAGAGAGAGTCCAAAAAGAAGGGAAAGATTTCTTAATAGACGTTATGCTTGAAAACCAAACCTCCCCTTCAACGAAGAGGGACGAAAAGAAAATGAGAACACTCAGGTGTATAATGGAGAAGGCTTCAAGCGAAGGGATAATAAAAACACTTAAAGCCCTGGCGGAAAGAAGGGATAATACGGATCTCCTTCCAACGATAGACGTCCCGACGTTGGTGGTTGCGGGTAAGGACGACGAGAAGGTAACGCCCCCCTCCGTTGTGAAAAAGATAGCGGAAGGTATAAAAGGAGCGGAGTATCACGAGCTTGAGAACTCAGCACACCTTCCGCCCTTTGAGAACCCCGAAGGCTTTAACAGGGTTCTCATTCCTTTCTTGAAGAAATTACTTTGAGTATTTCCTCAAGGTAGCACCTTTTTATCCTTTCCGATTCATCCTTTAACTTCGCGTTTACCCTCTTTCCGTTCTTCAACATCTCAAGAATTCTTTCGGAAAGCTCTGCTTCATTCTTCACGGAATATCCGAGCTTTAAGCTCTCAAGGTATTTTCTCAGGTCCTCAACCTTTGACGTGTATCTTCCGTAAATGACCGGAATACCGAAGCAGGCGGGTTCCATAAGATTGTGTCCCCCTATATTTACAAAAGTTCCCCCGACTATAGCTACGTTTCCGGATGCGTAAAGGGATTTAAGGATACCGAACCTGTTAACCACTAGAACGTCTCCTTCTCTACTTTCAGAAAAAAGACTAGCCCTAAAGCCAAAAGACTTAGCTTTTTTCAGTAGCTCTCCACTTCTCTCAACGTGTCTCGGGGCTATCACCAGGATGCTTTCCCTCTCTTCTTTCTTAACTCTCCTAAACGCAGAAAGAATTATTTCCTCCTCACCCTCGTGGGTGCTCCCCGCCACTATCACCTTATTTCCGAGAGATAACTTTTCAACCTCCGTATTACATATAAACTTTAGGTTTCCACAACTAACAACCCTTTCAGTGTATTTCTCAAAAACTTTTTTATCTTCTTCTGTCCTCGTTATTATCAGGGAAAATCTCTTAGCGAGTATTCTTTCAAGAAGGCTTTCCCTGGCGTAGGCGTTTATTAAAACCTTGGGGGCTTTCGTAAAGGTTATAAGGGAAGGCCAGAGTTCTCTCTCGGTCATAATTATCACCTTAGGTTTAACGTATGCTTCAAACCTTTTTATAAGAAACGGAAGGTCAAAAGGTAAGGGGAACAGATCGTCGTAAAACTCCTCTTGTGAAAGGAGGTAATCGTAGGCTCTCGGAGAGAAAAAGGTGAGGAGAATTCTATAGTCTTTTTTTAATTCCTTTAGTAAGGGTTTGGCGGTGTTGAACTCCCCTACACTCGCTACGTGAAACCATATATCTGCACTTTTTGGCTTTTTACCGATAAGAAGTCTCTCGTAAAGGGAAGATTTCATGTTTAAAATATTTTCCCATGGCTACAGAGATAGACATCAACAGGATACAGAAGGATATGTTTATTGAGTATAAGGGAGAACCTTACAGGGTTCTTGACTATGAACACGTAAAGCCCGGGAAAGGACAGGCGTTCGTAAGGGTAAAGGTGAAGAACATGAAGACGGGAAACGTTACCGAGATTACCTTTAAGGCTTCCGATAAGATAAAGCTTGCGGACTTTGAACAGGTTTACGCAACCTACTCTTACAATGACGGGGAAAACTACTACTTCATGAACACTCAGACCTACGATATGATAGCCATACCTAAGGAAAACATAGAGAACGAGGCTAAATTCTTAAAGGAGGGAATGGAGGTAATAGTCTTCCTCTACAAGGGTCAGTCGGTCGGTATAGAGCTTCCTAAGCACGTTGAGCTTAAGGTTGTTGAAACTGAGCCGGCTTTTAAAGGGGACACTCAAGCGGGAGGAACAAAACCCGCAAAGCTTGAGACCGGAGCCGTAATACAAGTTCCCTTTTTCGTGAAGGAAGGAGACGTGGTAAAAGTTGATACGAGAACGGGAAGCTACGTTGAGAGGGTAAAAGAAGAAAAATGATGGAGAAAGATTTCATAAAGGAGCTTATCAACCTTGTAAAGAACTCAAACATAAAGAGCCTGAAGATCGAACAGGGAGACCTGAAGATACACATAGAAACCCACAAAGAAATGGTAAAGGCGGAAGAGACGAAGTCCCAAAAGAAGGAAAAAGAAGAGTATAAACACCTTGAGGTCTTACCCCCTTCCGAGGACATTCAAGAAGAGGAAAAGCGTTATCACGTTATAAAAAGTCCCCTTGTGGGAACCTTTTACCGTTCCCCTGCACCGGGTGCACCCCCCTTCGTTGAGGTCGGGGATATAGTCTCCCCGGGACAGGTTCTCTGCATTATAGAAGCCTTAAAGGTCATGAACGAGATTGAGAGTGACGTCAGGGGTAGGGTTGAGAAGATACTCGTTGAAAACGGAGAGACCGTTGAGTACGGACAGCCCCTCTTTTTAATAGACACAAATGTTTAAATGGTAATTATGAAGGCAGTCATTCTTACAAACTTCGGCGGAATTGATAACCTGAAATACGTTGAGGATTTCCCGAAACCCGAGCCAAAAGAGAATGAAGTTCTCGTAAGGGTAAAGGCTGTAGCACTGAACCACCTTGACATATGGGTTAGGATGGGAGCTCTTCCCGTAAAGCCCCAACTTCCCCATATCCTGGGTTCGGACGTAAGCGGTATCGTTGAGAAGGTAGGCTCCCTGGTAAAGACGGTCAAGGAAGGGGATGAAGTGGTTATAGCTCCGGGGCTGTCTTGCGGGGTTTGTTGGGATTGTCAGAGGGGAGAGGACAACCACTGTAAGGATTACGATATACTCGGTCTTAGGAGTAAAGGAGGGTATGCACAGTACGTTGTGGTTCCCGAAAGAAACGTTATAAAAAAGCCGAAAAATCTCAATCTTGAGGAAGCGGCATCTTACCCTCTAACCTTCCTTACCGTCTGGAACGCCCTTGTTGATAAGGGAAATGTAAAGCCCTACAGCAGGGTGTTTATATGGGGAGGATCCTCGGGTGTCGGTGTAGCTGCCATTCAGGTGGCAAAGTCCTTTAACGCATTCGTTATAACCACCGCGGGAAATGAAGAGAAAATGAAAAGGTGTAAAGAACTGGGGGCGGATATAGTTCTAAACCACTACGAGGAAGACGTTGTGAAAAAGGTAAGGGAGGTCTTTAAAGAGGGAGTTGATATAGTTGTTGACCATGTGGGGGAGGCGACCTTTCCGAAGAGTATACAGCTACTTAGAAAGGGAGGAAAGCTCGTATTCTTCGGCACAACTACGGGAAGCAGAGCGGAAATAGACATAAGGTATTTATTCGTAAGGGAGATAGAACTTCTCGGGGTTTACATGGGAAGCAGGGCTAACCTGTTTAAGATAACGGAGCTCTTTGAGAGGGGAGTTTATAAACCCGTGGTTGATAGAGTTTTCCCCTTAAAAGAGGCCCCGGAAGCCCACAGATACCTTGAAGAGTCAAGACACTTCGGAAAGGTTGTTCTAAGGGTTGATTGATGCTCAGGGAAAGGATAAAGTGCTTTCACTTTGTGGGCATAGGCGGAATAGGAATGAGCGGTATAGCCCAGATTCTCCTTGAGATGGGTTATGAGGTATCGGGCTCCGATATAAGGGAGAACAAGAATACAAAACTCCTAAGGGAGAAGGGGGCGAAGGTATACATAGGCCACAGGAGGGAAAACTTAGGGAACGCCCAGGTTGTCGTTTACTCCTCCGCGGTTAGGGGAGATAATCCCGAAATTCTTGAGGCGAAGAGGAGAAACATTCCTGTAATTCCCCGCGGGGACATGCTTGCTGAACTCTTTAAACTGAAGGAAGGCATAGCGGTAAGTGGAAGCCATGGGAAGACCACGACAACCTCCATGATAGCAGAAATACTCATAAACGCAGGTCTTGAACCAACGGTTATAGTCGGCGGAAGGTTAAAAAGGCTCGGAACAAATGCGAAGCTCGGGAAGGGGGACCTTCTCGTTTCGGAAGCGGACGAGAGCGACGGCTCCTTCCTTAAGTTATCTCCTGCGGTTGCGGTTGTAACTAACGTAGACCGTGAACACCTTGATTTTTACAAAAGTTTTGATGAGATAAAAGAAGCTTTCGAAAAGTTCGTCAACTCTGTACCATTCTACGGCTTTTCCGTTTTAAACGAAGATGATGAGGTTTTAAAGAATATAGCGTCCCGCTCCCACGAGAGGGTGATAACCTACGGCTTGAAGCACGGAATACTGAAAGCTCAAGAGCTTAACCTAAAGAACGGGAGGTATGAGTTCGTCGTTTCATACAGGAATGGGAAATTAGGGAAAATACACCTCGGAATAGCGGGAAAGCATAACGTATATAACGCCCTTGCATCAATAGGTGTTGCCCTTGAGCTCGGTGTTCCCTTCAACGTTATAAAGGAATCCCTTGAGAACTTTAAGAATGCCGAGAGAAGGCTTGACCTGAAAGGTTACTATAAAGGCTCACCCGTTTACGACGATTACGGGCATCATCCAACAGAGATAAAAGCTGTTTTATGCTCTCTCAGGGAAATGTATCCCGACTCTAAGCTTCTCGTTGTTTTCCAACCTCACAGGTTTTCAAGGACCTATTTTCTGTTTAAAGAGTTTGTTAAGGTGTTGAAAAAAGCGGATAAACTCATAATAACCGATATATATCCGGCAAGTGAGGAAAACGTTTACGGGGTGAGTGCGGAAAAACTTGCGAAGGAAAGCGGGGGGATTTTTGCAAAGGATAAGGAAGAAGTATTTAATAAGATTGAAGAAATACACGATGAGGGGGACCTCCTCCTTTTCCTCGGTGCGGGAAGCATCTCAAGGTGGTGTGAGGAATTTTTAAAAATAAAAGGTTAAAAATTTGATGAATTAAACAGTTTAAAAATACCCCATTCCTTTTACCTTTAAGCTTAGGAGGTGGAGAAATGAGGAAGTTTTTGGCAGCTTTAGTCCTTGGAGCAGGAATTTCCTTTTCCCAGATGCACGGAGGGATGGGAAACCAAATGATGATGATGCAAGGGAACATGGGTATGCAATACCCCATGATGCATATGATGATGCAGGACCCTGAGGTAAGAAAGATTATGAGGGAACACATGATGAAATGTAGGAAGGAGCTTATGGAAAAGCTTGCAAAACTACGCGCGGAGAAGTTTGCTGGTATGATGCTCCAGATGATGAATACACATCCCGAAGCCTTTAAGAAGGCACTCAAAGAAAATCCTGAGCTTAGAAAAAAGATGAAAGAACTTTTGGAAGAAGGTAAGTGATGGACTGGAGTATGCACGGGTGGGGTATGGGTCTTTTTTGGGTTATCGTGGCTCTTTTCCTTATCGTAGGAATTCTTGCCTTTGCAAAATACCTGCTAAAGGGCTAAAGGTTAAAATCTATTTTTATGAAAAAGGATTTTGTTCACCTTCACCTACATACCCAGTTTTCGCTCCTTGATGGAGCTATTAAAATAGACGAGCTCGTAAAAAAGGCTAAAGAATACGGCTTTAAAGCGGTAGGAATGTCGGACCACGGAAACCTTTTCGGTTCCTATAAATTCTATAAAACCCTTAAGGCGGAAGGGATAAAGCCCATAATAGGTATAGAGGCTTACTTTACAACCGGTTCCCGCTTTGATAGGGGCGGTAAAGCCTCAGAAGATAACATAACCGACAGATACAACCATCATCTCATACTCATAGCGAAGAACGATAAAGGACTTAAAAACCTCATGAAGCTCTCAACCCTGGCATACAAAGAAGGGTTTTATTACAAGCCCCGTATAGACTACGAGCTCCTTGAAAAATACGGTGAGGGGTTGATAGCCCTAACCGCTTGTTTAAAAGGTGTTCCCACATATTACGCTTCAATAAACGAGGTAAAGAAAGCTGAGGAGTGGGTAAAGAAGTTTAAAGACATCTTCGGAGAAGACCTTTACCTTGAACTTCAGGCTAACAACATTCCCGAACAAGACGTTGCAAACAGAAACCTTATAGAGATAGCAAAAAAGTATAACGTTAAGCTTATAGCAACCCAGGATGCCCACTACCTGGATCCCGAGGACAGATACGCTCACACGGTCTTGATGGCTCTCCAGATGAAGAAGACAATTCACGAGCTATCTTCCGGGAACTTTAAGTGTTCAAACGAGGACCTTCACTTTGCCAGTGCGGAGTATATGTGGAAGAAGTTTGAGGGAAAGTTTGAGGGTTGGGAAAAAGCTCTTCTCAACACCCTAGAGGTTGCGGAAAAAACCGCGGACAGCTTTGAGCTCTTTGAAAACACATCTTACCTCCTTCCCAAGTATGATGTTCCCCCCGACAAAACCCTTGAGGAGTATCTAAGGGAACTTGCCGTAAAGGGACTAAAACAGAGGATAGAAAAAGGACAGGCAAAAGATACGAAGGAGTACTGGGAAAGGCTTGAGTACGAGCTTGACGTTATAAACAAAATGGGTTTTGCGGGATACTTCCTTATCGTTCAGGACTTCATAAACTGGGCAAAAGGGCAGGGTATACCCGTAGGACCGGGAAGGGGAAGTGCCGGAGGTTCGCTTGTCGCTTATGCCATAGGCATAACGGACGTTGACCCCATAAAGCACGGTCTTCTCTTTGAGAGGTTTCTGAACCCCGAAAGGGTTTCCATGCCCGATATAGACGTAGACTTCTGCCAGGACAACAGGGACAGGGTTATTGATTACGTGAGAGAAAAATACGGAAAGGAAAACGTAGCACAGATAATTACCTACAACGTAATGAAGGCAAAACAAACCCTGAGGGATGTAGCCCGCGCTATGGGTCTTCCCTACTCAACCGCGGACAAGCTAGCCAAACTCATACCACAGGGAGACGTTCAGGGAACATGGCTCTCCCTTGAAGAGATGTATAAAACTCCCGTTGAGGAGCTCCTTGAGAAATACGGAAGGCACAGAACGGATATAGAGGATAACGTTCAGAAGTTCAGACAGATGTGTGAGGAAAATCCCGAGATAAAACAGCTTGTTGAGACCGCATTAAAGCTTGAAGGCCTTACAAGACACACGTCCCTCCACGCTGCGGGTGTAGTTATAGCACCCAAACCCCTTAACGAGCTCGTTCCCCTTTACTACGACAAGGACGGAGAGGTAGCAACCCAATACGACATGGTTCAACTGGAGGAGCTCGGTCTCCTCAAGATGGACTTCCTCGGCCTTAAAACACTTACCGAATTAAAGCTGATGAAAGAACTTATAAAGGAAAGACACGGAGTTGAGATAGACTTCCTTAACCTACCCCTTGATGACCCCGAGGTTTATAAACTCCTCCAGGAAGGAAAAACAACCGGAGTCTTTCAGCTTGAGAGTAGGGGAATGAAGGAACTCCTCAAACGACTTAAACCCGACAACTTTGACGATATAGTGGCTGTTTTGGCACTTTACCGTCCAGGTCCGCTGAAGAGTGGTCTTGTGGATACCTACATAAGGAGAAAGCACGGACAAGAAGAGATTACCTATCCTTTTGACGAACTTGAACCCGTCCTTAAGGAAACTTACGGAGTGATAGTTTACCAAGAACAGGTTATGAAGATGTCCCAGATACTTGCGGGATTCACTCCCGGTGAGGCGGATACCCTCAGAAAGGCTATAGGTAAGAAGAAGGCTGACCTTATGGCACAGATGAAGGACAAGTTTATTGAGGGAGCGGTAAAAAGGGGATACCCAAGGGATAAAATAGTTAAGCTCTGGGAGGATATAGAGAAGTTTGCTTCCTACTCCTTCAACAAGTCTCACTCCGTTGCATACGGATACATATCCTACTGGACCGCTTACGTGAAGGCCCACTACCCCGCCGAGTTCTTCGCGGTTAAGCTAACCACAGAGAAGAACGATAACAAGTTCTTAAACCTTCTCAAGGACGCTAAGCTCTTCGGTTTTGAGATTCTTCCCCCCGATATAAACAAAAGTGATGTGGGTTTCACTATTGAGGGAGAAAATAAGCTGAGGTTCGGTCTTGCGAGGATAAAGGGTGTAGGAGAGGAAACCGCTCAGGTTATAGTGGAAGCACGGAAGAAGTATAAACACTTTAAGGGTCTTGCGGACTTTTCTATGAAAGTGAAGAACAGAAAGGTAAACAAGAAAGTCATTGAGGCTCTCGTAAAGGCGGGTGCCTTTGACTTTACAAAGAAAAGCAGGGCTGAGCTTCTCGCTAAAGTATCCGGCTCGGAAAAGGGTATGGCCCTGGCACAGACTACGCTTTTCGGAGCTCCGAAAGAGGGACACCAAGTTCAAGAGATAGACCCCCTGAAGCTTGAAAAGGAAGTGCTCGGCTTTTACATATCCGCACACCCAATAGATAAGTATGAAAAGCTTCTTAAGGGGAAAGTAAGAAACATAGAAGAACTTGAAGAAGTAGAAAGGGACGAGAAGGTAAGCGTTGCCGGCGTTATAACAGAGCTAAAAGTTAAGAAAACTAAACAGGGAGACTACATGGCGGTGTTTAACCTAGTTGATAAGACGGGTATTATTGAAACTGTCGTCTTTCCTAACAGATACGAGGAGTTTAAAGAACTCATAGAGGAGGACATGGTTGTTGTTATAAACGGATTTGTTGACGAGGACCTGGAGACGGAAACCCAGAAGCTTGTTGTTGATGAGATTTACACTCCCGAGGAGTTCACAAAAACCGAGTCAAACACGTTCACAATCCTGCTAACCCGTGAACAGGCATTAAACCTACTTGAGGAGTTAAAAGAACTTCTTAAGAGTTATGCAGATACAAACGGAAAACTCGTTTACCTCAGCCTTGACCTCGGAGATAAGGTAGTGGACCTTATGCTTTCGCCCGATTACAGCGTAAAACCTTCCGCAAAGCTCGTGGAGGAACTTGAGAAAAGAAACGTTAAAGTCCTAAAGGTTTAATGTATTCTGAAGAGTAAAACTATCTCACCCTTTATCTTTTCTCTGTTTTTCAGCTCCTCCAGAATCTCCTTTACGTTTCCCCTTACGTATTCTTCATGAACCTTAGTTAATTCCCTCGCAACACATGCCTCAACGTTTCCGAAAACCTCAAGGATTATCTCAAGGGTTTTGATAACCCTGTTTGGATTTTCAAAGAGTATGACCGTTGTGTCTTCGCACTTCTTCACCTCTTCAAAGAAACCCCTCGTTCCCTTCTTAGGAGGAAAACCTAAAAATAAGAACCTGTCGGGCGGAAGTCCCGAGCCAACAAGGGCTGTAAGAACCGCACTTGGTCCGGGAAGAACCTCAACATCTATACCTTCTTCTATACACCTTCTTATAAGTCTGTAGCCCGGGTCTGAGATTGAGGGCATACCTGCATCGGTCACGAGAGCTACATCCTCTTTTTCAAGTATCTTAAGTATTTTGGGAATTCTCTGTTCTTCTTTTGGCTCGTAATAGGATATTAGCTTTTTCCCCTTTATCTCGTAATGGTTAAGGAGTATTAAGGTTCTCCTCGTATCCTCACAGGCTATGTAGTTAACGCTTCTCAAAACTTCTAAAGCCCTTAATGTTATATCCCTCAGGTTTCCTATCGGCGTTGGAACTACGTAAAGTTTACCCATCCTTATACTTCAGTATTAGCTCTCCCTTTCTTCCTCCCGTTTCGTTTCCTATCGGGTTGCACTTCGCCACCAGAAGGAAAAACAGGTCTCTATCCGCGTCCGATAAGGTCTCAAAATTCGCCTGTCCCTTACTTATGACAATGTCCGAACTGTAAAAAACCCTTTTGAACTCCTTCCTGCACTCCTCAAGCCACGTTCCAACCTTGTCGTTACCGTTGTCTATAACCTTACATAGCTCCGTCATTGATACCTCAGTGGCATCCTCATAGGTTGCATCGTTCAGTATGGGCTTTCCCCTTACCCCGTAAATTACCTCCTTCCCCATATCCTTCAAAACCTTCACGAGAATCTTGTCAAGGACTATTTCTCCGGCGTTGTCTCCTATTACGAAAACGGTTTTCGCTTCCCTTACTTTCTCCTTGAACCCCTCGTAGTCGTTCACAAGAAAGTCTTTTGATAAAAGCTTTTTAAGCTCCTTTTCAAGGTCAAACTCTCCTTTTATCGCAAAGTCTATTGCGTTTCCCGCGGCGGAAACCTTAAGTGCGAAGTATAACTTGTCTTCTGCCTTTTCAAGCTCTTTTAGGAGTTCTCGGTAAATCTCCTTTGCCTTTTTGTTGGCAAGCTTCTTATACCCTTTGAAGGGATCCTCTTCTCCCGTAATATCTTTAACTATTTGTTGAATAAAGTAGGCGTAATAGGCGGGAGAGCGTTCAAAGCTCTCAAATCGGGACAGGAACTTAAGACTTCTTACCGCTATCTCTTTTTCCTTCTCTTTAGGAAGATTTAGCTTCCTTACCGCGTTTAGTCCCTGGTTTATAAGACAGGGTATACACTCGGGATAAGCCTTCATTTTAGTGCCTTGAGCACCGCTTCGGCATCCTCGGGTTTTTCAATATTGAAAACCCTCACACCGGGGACCGTCTGCTGTATGAGCTTTGAGAGAACGTTTTTAGGACCTATCTCAACGAAGGTATCAACCCCCTGTTCGTGCATGTAAAGAACACTCTGGTACCATCTTACAGGTGAGAATATCTGGTAGTAGAGGTTATTCCTTATCTCGTGTGCCATCGTGTGAGCCTTTGCCGTATAGTTCTGAACAAGGGGAATCTTTATATTTTGAATGGGAGCCTGGGCAAGCTTTAGCCTGAAAGCATCAGCCGCAGGCTTCATAAGAGAGCAGTGGGAAGGAACGGAAACTTTTAAAGGTATTGTCCTTCCTCCCATTTCCTTTGCTATTTCAGCGGCCTTGTTTACCGCTTCTTTTTCACCTGATATTACGGTCTGGGTAGGTGAGTTGTAGTTTGCAGGCTCAACCACACCGTATTCCTTTGCTTTTTCACAGGCCTCTTCAACCTTTTCGGGGGGAAGTTTAAGTACTGCCACCATAGCACCCTTGCCTTCAGGAACGGCTTCCTGCATATACTTTCCCCTGTAATATGTAAGCCTTGCTCCGAGTTGAACGTCTATACCTCCTGCCACCGCAAGAGCTGTATACTCACCGAGGGAGTGTCCCGCGACGAAGTCGGGTTTAGGGAATCCCATACTCTCAAGAGCCTTGTATATACCGAAGGAAACCGCAAAAAGAGCGGGTTGTGTATAAACAGTCTTGTTTAATTTATCTTCCGGGCCCTTAAAGATAACATCAACAATATCGTCAAGGGACATCCTCAGGGAGTGCTCAACAGCGTGTATAACGTCCGCAGTCTCGGGAAAGTTTTTATAAAACTCGTATCCCATTCCTACGTATTGAGAACCCTGCCC
>NZ_JBSLZM010000007.1:0-11592 GCF_056494385.1 Aquifex sp.
CCACCTGCAAGAGGGGCAGAGATTTATTTCCCCTTCCACGTATTTGTTTGCTATGTCCTCGTATTTCTCTATCGTATTGATAAACTTTCTCTTCTTTGCCTTTTCTCCTTGACTCATTAAACTTTTAATCACTTCTCCGTAATTACTTATTTCGGAAAGACTAAACGTAGTGTGGTAAAGAACGAATCCTAGTTTTCCGCCGAACTTCCTTAAAAGCTCCTCTTCTACGTATTCCGAAAGCTCTTTTAATTTTTCATGAACATTTTCCTCGTAACCTATGACGGCTTGGAACTTTCCTCCACCTACGTATAGAAGATTTGTCCAAGGATACCCGAGTTCTCTTAGTATAAACCTACCCACAAGCTCGGGAAGAAATGAGAGAAATATACTTCTGCCTCTTAACCTTTTTGCTACTCCTTTTACATTCGTGATATCGTATAAGAACTTCTGTATACCGCTTATATCTCCTTCAAAAACTACAAGTTTTAACTTTTTTGCGAAGCTTTCCCTAAATCTATCGTCGTAATTTTGAAGAGTGTTTAAGTTTTCCTCGGTATACAAAGATGTTGCAAGAGCAGAAACAACCCTTGAGTGGTCAAAGAGAGATATGTCGGGATAATGGGAATGGTATTTATCTATGTCGTAAATGGAAGCAGGAACACACCAGGTGTATTTGTAAAGAACATGGTAAAAGTATGTTAGCTTCTCTTCAATACCGTTAAGCTCCTTTGAGCCGAGAGCTCTTTCAAATTTCTCCTTTAACTCCCTGTAAGTTCCGTAATAATACTCCCTCTCAACCTCTCTGTAATCTGTTGCTTCTTCGTAAAGTTTAGGGAAAATAGTCTCCTCATCTATTTTTAAAGGTGATAGTCTGTAAAACCAGTTTTTAGGAGTTTTACCTTTCCCTATGTCTATTATCTCAAATACAGGTCTCAATCTTTTGAACTCTTTTTTTGTTTCAACGTCTGAAAGTTTGCTTCTTTCGGTAGACGCATACCAATCAGCAAGCCTGAAAAGGGCCCTCAGATTGAACAAACTTTCCGGGGCTTCGGGACATTTCGCATGGGGTTTGTGGTGAAAGCAGGCGGAAAGTATAAAAGCCTTATCCTTTACATCTTGTATATCAAGCTTGTTAAGTATCTCTACAGATTTTTCATAACTTAAGTGCGCATGGGAGTATCCAAAACACTCGGTGTTACCTTTGAAATATCTCCCTTCCTCTTCGTAAGCCCTCTGATAGAACTTTCCTATGTCGTGGAGTAATCCGCCAAAAGCTATTAACGTTCTTTCTCTTCTCAACCTCCCCACCATGCATTATTATAACTTCCCTTTTTATGAATTTCTGACACCTTTTCTCCAAAAACCGGCATTCCTGACAAAAAAATCATAAAAATTTACTTAAGTTTGTGATTTTCTTGAAAATCAAGGGTTAAGGAATAGCCCTTTTTGGCTCCTTGACAACTGATAGGGAAATTTAACTCTCACTCTTGATTTTGTAAGGTTAGCAAGAAAGGTCTTGATTCTCAGCGATTCTCCGCAACGAGGGGTTTCGGAAGGCAAATCCTTAAATTTTCCCTACTGATTTTCAAGGGTAGATTTTAACCCTTGCAATGCCCTAAAGTAATTAAGGGATTGCGGCTTTTTACCCTCGTCGAATATTATCGTCCACCTATTTACTTTTTATGTTCTAAAATATTAGAATGCCGATAAAAACAATGGTCTACCTTGTTCCGGAAAAGCCGATAAGTTCGGAAATCCTAAAACCGGAAGTCATTCACGGTTTATTTTTTTTAATACCATATCGGGAAAGTTGGCGGAGTATCTTCACAAACCTTCAAAGATTAAGCCTTCCTCCCTATGGTATCCCTTTTTAAGGGAAAATTGAGAAACTTTATCTTGAGGTATCTTCCCTAGAAGATAAGATTTTCCCTCAATTTCTTTCCTCACATCTCCTTGAAAATAAAGAATTAAGATTAAACGGAATTAAGTTAAAGAAAGTTTTTAATCCAAACATTAAGGAAGAGTTCATTAGGTAATACAGAAGTATGTTTGAGAATGCTCCCGAAGAAAAGGTTATAGTGTTGGACTTTTTGACACCTACTAAATTCAAGAGGGAAGAGTTTGACCATCCTTTACCGGAGCCTAAGCTCGTTTTTAAAAGTTTGATAAGGAAATGGGTCAAGTTTTCCGATTACCCTATTGATGTTGATTTAAGGGAATATTAGAAAATGAAATCTTCGTTTCGGGCGCTTGGATTAGAACGACAAAAGTTGAGGTGGGAAGTGATGTAAAAATCACGGGATTTACGGGGAGGGTAGTTTTTTACGTAGATACGGAAGATAAAAAAATACTGAAATGGTTAAACGCTTTGGCTCGTTTCGGAGAGTTCTCGGGAGTCGGCAGGAAAACTACTATGGGATTCGGTAAGGTGAGGTTTGTGAATGGAAAATCGAAATAAATGGCTCCGGGGGAGGGACTCGAACCCCCAACCAGGTGGTTAACAGCCACCCGCTCTGCCGATTGAGCTACCCCGGATACCAATCACATATTATAGCTCTTTAATTTTTAGAAGTCAATATCAAGTTCCTCTTCTTCCTCTTGAGTATCAAGGATTTCGGATATATCCTCTTCTTGTTTTTCAACCTCTTCAACCTCAAGGTTTGAGAACTTAGTAAACTCCTTGACAAAAGCGAGTTTTATTATGTCAGTAGGTCCTTGTCTTTGCTTGGCTATTATGAGTTCCGCTATGCCTTGCTCTTCGGGAGAGGGTTTTTTCTTGTAGTAGTCCGGCCTGTGGAGAAAGAGAATGAGGTCCGCGTCCTGCTCTATCTGTCCTGATTCCCTTAAGTCAGCCAGCTGAGGTCTTTTATCGCTTCTTTTTTCAACCTCACGGGAGAGCTGAGCAAGTGCCATAACGGGAATACTGAGTTCCTTCGCGAGAGCTTTTAAGCTTCTTGATACTTCCGCAACTTCTTCCTGTCTTGATTGTTTCCTCACGGGAGGCCTTAAAAGCTGTAGGTAATCAACAGCTATGAACTCAACACCCTTCTCTTTTTTCAGTTTTCTGGCTCTTATCCTGAGGTCTGTCGTAGTGAGTGCAGGTGTATCGTCAAGAAACATTTCGTATTTTGAAAGCTCGAGAGCTGCAGCCTCCAGCTTTTTCATCTCTTCCCCTGATATCGTTCCGCTTCTTATCTTAAATAAAGGAATTTCGGAAATCATAGAGAGTAGTCTCATAACAAGCTGTTCTTTACTCATCTCAAGGGAGAATATGGCAACGGGTTTTTCCTCTTGGCTCGCTATGTTAAAGGCTATTGAAAGCATGAAGGCGGTTTTTCCCATACCGGGCCTTGCAGCGAGAATTATCAGGTCTCCGGGGTGAAACCCTGTTGTTCTTATGTCAAGCTCTATAAATCCCGAGGGAATTCCCGTAACTACTCTTTCAGAGTTCTTGAACTTATCTATGAGTTCTATAACTTTTTCCGCTACCTCTTTAACGTGGTAAAACTGTGTGGGTGTCGCACCTTCCGCTATGTTGAATATCTTCATCTGGGCGTCTTCTATAAGCGTGTAGAAGTCGCTTACCTCCCTGGCCTTATGTATCAGGTCTATACCGAGCTCTATTATAGCCCTTCTTGCGGATTTTTCCTTAACTATCTGACATACATGTTCAAGGGTTTCTGGACCAACAGCCTCGTCCATGAGCTCATCTATCCAGTCCGGGGGAAGTCTCGCTTCAAGGTTCTTTTTCCTTATGTAATCGTTCAGAACAACTACATCCCATTTATTTCCGTATTCATGCCAAAGGTCAAGTATCAGGGAAAAAAGGAGTTTATGGTCCTCGTTACAGAAGTCCTCCTCCCTCAGCTTTTCAAGAACTATGGGGATGTTCTCGGGGTCAACAATCATACTACCTAGGACGGCTCTTTCCGCGGACTCGTCACAGGGTAGTTTTTCCTGAAACTGCATTTTTTAAAATTTACTTCCTTACCGCAGTCACTTCTATTTCCACCTCAGCACCGAGGGGGAGCTCCTTTACACCAACGGTAACCCTTGCGGGTTTAACTTTTACGTCCTTAAAGTATTCTTCGTAAATCTCGTTCAACTCTTTAAATTTGGTTATATCGGTTAGGTAAATGTTAACCTTAACTATGTTTTCTCTTGAAATTCCCGCCTCTTCCAGAATTGCATCAAGGTTTTTAAATATCTGCTCAACCTGAGCCCTAAACCCCTCCCTCAACTTCCCGCTTTCGGGGTCTATCCCTATCTGTCCCGAAAGGAAAATAAATCCGTTTACCTCAACCGCTTGTGAGTAGGGACCAACAGGAGAGGGGGCCCTTCGGGTTCTTATCTCCCTCACTTTTTATCCTCCTCTATCTTTTCCTTAACGAAGTTAACAGCTTCCTCTATCGGGAGGTCCCATTTTTCACCGGTGTGTCTGCTTTGAACTTCTACCTTCCCTTCCTTTACCTTTTTACCTACCACTATTCTGTAAGGAAAGCCTACGAGGTCCGCATCCGCAAACTTGAACCCGGGAGTTTCATCCCTGTCGTCGTATATAACGTCTATACCTTTTTCCTCCGCCTCAAGGTATATCTTTTCAGCAATCTGTTTCATTTCCTCGTCTTTGGTGTTAAGAAGTATAACGTCAAGCTCAAAGGGTGCGACGGGTGTAGGCCACTTTATGCCTTTATCGTCGTGATACTGCTCAACGAGTGCGGAGAGAATTCTTGAGATGCCTATTCCGTAACATCCCATTATTATGGGCTTTTCTTTTCCGTCCCTGTCGGTGAAATAAGCCTTCATAGGTTCCGAATACCTCGTCCCGAGGAGGAATATATGTCCGAGCTCAAGTCCCCTTCTAACTTTAAGGGGTGAACCGCACTTGGGACATGGGTCTCCTTCCTTTACCTGAGCAACGTCAACAAACTCCCCGTATTCAAAATCTCTTCCGGGATTTACGTTTATATAGTGCCAGTCGGGTTCGTTCAGGGCAACTACCAAGTTTTTAACGCCGTAAAGGGAGTTATCCCAAAGAACTTTTATACCTTCAGGTAAGTTGAATATACCTATAAACCCCTTCTTAGTTCCGAGTAGCTTCTCAACCTCTTCGTCGATAGCCAGCCTGAAGCTATCCGTTCCGAGAACCTTCTCAAGCTTGTTCTCGTCTATCTCCCTGTCCCCCCTTATCAGGACAAGAACGGGCTTCTTGTCGTTAACCATATAGAGAACAGCTTTCATTATCTTTGAAGGGGAAACGTTCAGGAATTTTGAAAGCTCTTCAATGGTTTGAACGTTCGGTGTATGAACCTTCCGGAGTGGTTTTTCCTCTTCCTTTTCTTCTTGTGGCCTTGGTAGGCTAACTATCTCAGCATTTGCCGCGTATCCGCAGTTCTCGCAATACGCTACCTTAGCCTCTCCGTAATCGGTAAAGGCTATAAACTCGTGAGACATCTTTCCACCTATCTGTCCAACATCAGCCTCCGCCATTATTACGTTCAGCCTAAGTTTATTAAATATCCTCTGGTATGCGAACTTCATAGTTTCGTAGGAAATCATTGCGGACATCTCGTCTGTATCAAAGGAGTAGGCGTCTTTCATTATGAACTCTCTTGCCCTTATGAGTCCGAACCTTGGTCTTTTCTCATCTCTGAACTTTACCTGTATCTGGTAAAGAATTATCGGAAGCTGTCTGTATGAGCGAACAACCCTTCTCACCAGGTCCGTTACCTCCTCTTCGTGGGTAGGTCCGAGGCAGTACTCCCTTCCGTTCCTATCCTTAAGTTTGAAAAGTTCCTCCCCGTAGCTTTCCCATCTTCCCGTTTCTTCCCAAAGTTCCTTCGGGTTTAAAACCGTTAAAAGGAGTTCCTGAGCACCGCTTCTGTCCATTTCTTTCCTTACGATGTTTTCAACCTTTTTTAGAACCTTGTATGCAGGCGGAAGAAGCTCGTATATGCCCGCGGAAACCTGTTTTATAAATCCTGCTTTAAGGAGTAATCTATGGGAAGGTGCTTCAGCTTCCTTTGGTTCTTCCTTCTCGGTGTATAAAAAGTATCTGCTCCAACGCATGAAAATATTTTAAGTTATCTCTTCCTGCTCTTCGTAAAAGCTTTCTTTCCTCTCTACCTTTTTCTTAACCTCGGGGTGTGTAAAGAGCATAGTAAAGCAAAATACGGAAAGGGAGCATATAAGCATCCAGGAAAAGAGCATAAAGAGAAGTGCTTCTCCCTTCATACTATGCCTCCCTTAGGACTCTAAAGAACTTCTTCTTTCCGACCTTAACCTTTAGTTCTCCCTTTATCTCTATCTCCTCCTGAGGGTTTGTTATTTTCTCCCCGTTTATCTTGAGACCTCCACCCTGGATTATACGCTTTGCCTCGTTCCTTGAACTCGCACCTCCTATCTTTAGAAGAAAGTCCGCCGCCTTGAGTTTATCCTCTTTCAACTTAATGACGGGTGCGTCCTCGGGAAACTCCCTCCGGGAGAAGGTCTTCTCCCACCACTCCCTTGCCTCCTTTGCCTCTTTATCCGAGTGAAAGCGTTTTACTATTGTGTATGCAAGGAGTTTCTTTGACTCCATCGGGTGCATCTCTTTTTTGAACCTCTCTATATCTTCCTTAGTGTAGTCCGTAAGGAGCAAGAACCAGTCCCACATTATCTCGTCGGGTATGGACATAATCTTTGAAAACATGGTTTTGGGATCCTCGGTTATGCCTATGTAGTTTCCGTAAGACTTAGACATCTTTCTTACGCCGTCAATCCCAACGAGAAGGGGAAGGGTTATACACACCTGAGGTTCTTGACCGTATTCTCTCTGTATGTCCCTGCCTATGAGGAGGTTAAACTTCTGGTCTGTTCCGCCCAGCTCCACGTCCGCCTTTATGGCTACCGAGTCATAAGCCTGAAGGAGGGGGTATATGAACTCATGTATGTATATAGGTATACCTTCCTTAAAACGTTTTGAGAAGTCTTCCCTCTCAAGCATTCTCGCAACGGTGTATTTAGCACATAGTTCTATAAGCCCCTTTGTTCCGAGTTCCTCAAGCCACGTTGAGTTGAAAACTACCGTAGTCTTCTCGGGCAGAAGAACCTTAAAAACCTGGTGTTCATACGTTTTTGCGTTCTCAAGAACCTGTTCCCTTGAAAGTGGAGGCCTTGTCTCGTTCCTTCCGGTGGGGTCTCCTATCATCGCGGTGAAGTCCCCTATTATGAAATAAACTTCATGTCCAAGTTGTTGAAACTGTCTCAACTTCTGGAGTAAAACGACGTGTCCGAGGTGTAGGTCGGGAGCGGTTGGGTCAAATCCCGCTTTAACTCTCAGGGGTCTTCCCTCTTTGAGCTTCTTGAGTAGTTCCTCTTCCTCTATTATCTCAACCGTTCCCTCTTTTATGAGCTTTAGCTGTTCTTCGGGAGTCATATTTAAATATAGTAATCCAGAAGGACTATAATGAAGAAAGCTACACTTATCCAACCGTTTACCGTAAAGAAGGCCTTATTTATTTTTGATAAGTCGTTAGGCTTTATAAGACTGTGCTCGTAAACGAGAAATAGGGCTATCAGTATAAGACCGAGGAAGTATAAAAATCCGAGTTTTTCATGGTATAAGCCGAGGATGACAAGGGAAACGAAAGTTACAGTATGGAAAACTCTTGCGAACTTTATTGCCTTTTCTATGCCGTATTTAACGGGAATAGACTTTAGTCCTACCTCTTTGTCAAACTCGTAGTCCTGAAGGGCATAAAGAACGTCAAAGCCGGCAACCCAGGAGGCCATGGCTATACCGAGAACGAAAGCAGTGAACGAAATCCTTCCATTTAAGGCAACGTCAACCGCAATGGGTATGAGAAAATAAACGAGTCCTAAAACAAGATGGGGGTAATGGGTTATCCTCTTTGCCTGAGGATAAAACCAGAGTAGGAAGAGAACAACAGGGGATAGAAGGAAGGCGAGAAAGTTAAGCATAAGAGCGGAAAGCATGAATATAAGGCTACCTGCGAGGATAATTCTCCTTACCTCTTCCTTTGATACCTCTCCCTTTACCAAAGGCCAGTTTTTGGTTCTCGGGTTTAACCTATCGTATGGTTCGTCAATGAGTCTGTTTAGTGCCATTCCCACCGTTCTTGCACTAACGAGGGCTACCACAATCCAGAAGAGCTTCCAAAGTGATGGGAATTCTTCCGCAAGGATCAAGACACTTGCAAGAGCAAAGGGTAGGGCAAAGATGGTATGTTCAAACTTAACGAGTTCCGCATAAGTTTTTATTCTTTCCATTTATCTTAACTTTAGCATCGCAACCGCTACTATAGCAAGGAGAACGGAAACTATCCACATCCTTATGACGATTTTCGGCTCCGGGACTCCTGCAAGCTCAAGGTGGTGGTGGAAGGGAGCTCTACGGAATAGTCTCTTCCCCTTTGTCCACCTGAAGTAAATTACTTGAAGTATAACGCTAACCGTTTCAAATACAAAAACACCGGCGGCAACCGCAAAGATGAACTCGGACTTTATGAGCAGGGCTACGGTTCCGAGAGACGCTCCTATGCTGAGAGCTCCCACGTCCCCCATAAACATCTGTGCCGGAAATGAGTTAAACCATAAAAATCCTAAACCCACACCGACAAGGGCGAAACAGAACACAGTAAGCTCACCCGCGTAGGGAACGTAAGGAATGCCCAGGTATTTTGCTATTCCGTGGTGTCCAACCGCATAGGCAACAACCCCGAGGGCGGTAGCGGTAGTCATAGCGGGACCTATCGCAAGTCCGTCAAGCCCGTCCGTGAGGTTTACCGCATTTGCACTGCCAACAATAACGAAGACCGCGAAGGGAATGTAAAGAAGACCCAGGTCAAGGTATAAATCTTTAAAAAATGGAAAGTATAACCTTGTATCCAATCCCACCCATAGGTAGATGAGTAGGGATGTGAGGAACGCAAAAAGGAGCTGGGTTAAAAACTTTGCCTTTATACTTATCCCCTTCTTGTTTTTCAGCTTAACGTAATCGTCCCACAGGCCTATAAGTCCGAAGGAAAGTAGGGAAAAGAGGACAACCCATGTGTGTTTTACGTCCCATCTCATAAGAAAAAGAGAAGAAATTATAAGAACTATAAGAATAACTATTCCCCCCATTGTAGGGGTATATCTCTTGCTCCGGTGAGTTTCGGGCGTGTACTCCCTCACGTATCCCCCGAAAACCCCCTGAATTTTCTTTAACCTCTCTATAAAGGCTGGTGAGAGAAGAAGCGTTATGAAGAAAGCTATTAGCGTGGCTGTAAAAGAGCGAAAGGTTATGTATTTAAGGACGTTAAAGGCAAACCAGTAATCCCTTAGAATTAAGGCAAGATGGTATAACATTTCAGTTGCACCTGTTCCTGCTGAAAAGCCTGTCCAGTATTATGGCCACAGCGTTCCTTACAGAGAGGTGGTTCCAATCACCTGCTCCGTATATGGGTTCAAGTATGTAGTCAAAGGTGTTCATAAGGTCAGGGGGGATGCCGTGTCCCGTTCCGAAAACGATTAACCAGTCCCTATCTCTCTTTTCTATTTCTCTCTTTAGCTCCGAATACTTAACGGTGTTCGGATATTTTCTCGCATCCGTTCCAACAAGAACGGGCTTTCTCCCCCTTTCCCTTTCTATGTCTTCAATCACCTCGTCAAGGGTGTAAGCCAGTTTAACGAGCTGAACAATCTCGTACCTCGTTGGGTTTGCTTTTCTTCCCTCCTCCGAGAGCCAGTAGCTTATCTGTCTCTGGATAACAATCCTTTGGGCATCTATGGGTTGAACTATGTAATACCTGTTAATCTCGTAAGCCCTTGCCGGGCGTGCTATATCGTGGAGGTCCATAGTCGTAAAGGAGGTTACTATAATTTTCCCCTCCTTATCCATCGCAGGGTAGTGGAGAAGGGCTATAAAGACGTTATCGTTTTTCATAGAAATGGAATTATACTCCTATTTATGACCCTTATTATACTGCTTTCATACTTTTTCGCATTTATCACCTTTCTTCTTGCTAACTTTTCCCGGATAAGGGGTGTGTTAAAAGCTTCCTACGCATTTCTGGGAATAGGTTTTTCCCTTTACCTTTTTTCTCTCCTTTCGGAATATGTTAAGAGTAATACCTTTCCGGTAGGGGATATTTACGGAATGGTATCCTTTATAGGTAATCTATCGGTTTTAATATTCATACTTCTCTCAAGGAAATACGACTTTTCCCTATTCGGGGCTATAGTTTCCTTTATAGCTTTTCTCACTACGGTTTTTAACATCCCCTCAAGGTCTCTCGGTTTCTCAAACCCCCTTTATATTCTTCATATACTAAGTGCGGGGCTTTCTTACGTTTTTCTCATATTCGGGGGTTTTACTTCCTTTTCAAAGATAATTGTTGAAAGAAGTCTAAAGAAAGGGAATATTAAGCTTCCCTTTGCTCCCCTCAGGATTTTAAAAAAACTTGAGAAGAGCTTCATTATTTTGACCTTTGTAGGTTTAACGCTTACCCTTATATTCGGGAGTCTTTGGGCAAAAGCATACCTCGGTATCCACTGGGTAAATGACCCGAAACTTCTCGCCACCCTCATTTTATGGATTTATTACGCTTTTCTCTCCCATATGTATCTCATAAAGGCTTTTAAACCTTCTCAGATTTCTTCTTTATCTCTTCTGGGAACCTTTCTAGGGTTAATAGCACTTCTCTTTTTCAGGCACTCCTTTTAATATCTTCAAGTTTCCTAGCTGCTGCCATCAACACAGCCTCAGCCACAACTTCCCCATTTACCTTAGCGACCCCCTTCATCTTTGAAAGAACCTTTTTAAGGGATATTACCTCAAGCTCAAGTATTAACTGGTCTCCGGGGTAAACGGGTTTTTTAAACCTAGCACCATCTATTCCGGCAAAAACTACCGCATATTTTCCTATCTCAAGGTTAAGGGACTTTATCATGAGTATTCCGCCGACCTGTGCCATCGCCTCAAGTATGTAAACACCGGGAAAGAGGGGAAATCCGGGAAAGTGTCCTTGAAATACCGGCTCGTTAACGCTTACATTCTTAAGTCCCACTATCCTTTTTCCCTCTTCTATTTCAAGAATTCTGTCAACGAGGAGTATGGGATACCTGTGGGGCAAGATATTCATTATCTCCTGAATATCCATAAAGACATTTTAACATTTTTTTATGGTCCTGCCTCCCTTAATTCCCGCCCTTTTTCTCAGAAGGCTTAACCGCTTTGTGGGAGAGGTCCTCCTGGAAGGAAGAGTTAAAAAAGCTCTCATAAAGAATACGGGAGAGAATGCCGAAATAGGGGGATGAGGGAATAGATATATGGGCAGATAGAGAGGATGAGCTAAAGTGCGGATGGATACATGAGACTTTCGGAAGCAGGAATGTAGTGGAAAGGTTCTTTAGACATTTAAAAATGAAAACTTTTTACAAACGTTTTCCTCATTCATTAAATCCTTCTTCCCTAAAACCCAAACTCGGCATTTTCGGAAATACCTTCCCGATAAAACAACTATTTCGGAAAACTTTATATCAACTCTTATCAATATCTCAACTCAGAAAAAAATACTGCAAGATTGGTTGAAAAACCCTAAGCTTATA
>NZ_JBSLZM010000008.1:0-19927 GCF_056494385.1 Aquifex sp.
CCGTATCCCGTCCGGAGCTTAAAATAATACCCAATAGGGGAAAGAAGCTCCTCTCGGACTAAAATTAAATTGAGGGGTTATGAATAAATTCTTTGAGTGGTTTAACGAGAGAACGGATAGGGAAAAGGTAATATTAGTAGCGTTCCCCTTTTTTGTTATCGGTGTCTTTTATTACTTTATGATAAGTCCCCTTCTTAACGAATTAGGTAGAGTTGAAAAAGAATTGAAAAACTTGAAGGATGTTTCTTATCTCCTTGCAAGAAAAAAAGCTCTTGAGAAGGAAATAGAAAAGTTAAAAGAAGAAAAAAAAATAAGATTTCTGACAGTTAAGGAAATATACGATAAAGCAAGAAAAAACGGGATACACATACTTGAGTGGGAGCTATACAGTTCTAAAAAGAATGTCTTACCTAAGAAAAGTGGATTACTCTTCTCTTCTTCTTCAAAGGTAAAAGGCGGTATAAAAATATCTCTTGATGTTTATAAACTTAAAGTTATTGCCTCAGAGGAAAACCTAAAAAAATTCTTCAGGAGTTTAACCGATAATTCGTTAACTTTTGTTCTTGGACTTTATACAGGCTGTATATCCAGAAGAGAGTTCATGAGAAGGGATAATCCTCCTCTCATTTGTGAGGTCGGGGATTACAAAAAGTTTTTATGTGATAAGGAAAGCAAGGATATACCATCTTATATAGTTACACTCGGAACAATAAGAATGGAGGAAGGAAAATGAGGAAGCTTTTATTCCTTTTTGTTTTAGTATTTTTTAACTTCGGTGTCGCGCAGGATATTCCTCCTCTTGAGAATATAAATAGAATAGGTAAGCTGGAGATTTACATAGATGGATTTATTTATAAATACACGATTTTTGAAGTCGTAAAAAGTAGGGAAAAAACTGTTAACGCTTATGTATATCTGGAAGATGTAAAAAGAATAAAGAAAAAATACAGGAACTTTACTATATTAAAAGCTGATTTTCAAAACCTTAAGCTGGGAACAGTTATAGTTTCCCTCGCTAAGATACTACGAAAAAACGTAATTTTCGGAAGTGAACTATGGAAAAGCGTCCAAGCGAGTGAGAGTGTATCCGAAGATTTACAGAGAAGCTCAGAGTATACTCTTCAGATAACTACGTCAGAGGACATTTCTATAGGAAATGTAACGGGAAAGAAATCCGAGACAAGCTCACCAAGTAAAGAGGCAAGGGTAAAGAGAGAAAGCAGCAGGATAACAGAAAGCATATCCATCCCTTCATACCTGTTTAGGGATATATCGCTTGTTATAAACTCTCCTGTTTCCGCAATTGAGTTGTTTAACACAATACTCAAGGAGTATAATCTAATGGCGGTTAAGGAGTCCGGAAATATACTAAAGATTTCCGTAAAAGCGTTTTACGAAATAGACGTTTCCGACCTTGATGAAGAAAGAATAAAGAAAATTATAAAGAAAATAGAGGAAAAAGTTTCACATTCTGCAAAAATAGTTTACGATAGAGACCTTAAAAAAATTTACGTAATGGATTTAAAGGAAAATATTCGTAAAATAAAAGACATAAAAGAAGGATTAATTAAGGCAGAAAAAAATAGGAGAAAAGAAAACGAGATTACCAAAGTTTTTTACTTCAAAAGTAAGAGAGACCTTGAACTCGCAAAGTCTCTCTTAGAAAAGAGACTGGGAAACAGTGTAGTTGTTAATGAAGACAAGGACTTTAACGCACTTATTCTCTTTACATACTCTAAAGATGTTTACAGAGAAGCGGAAAGTATTATCAGACCACTAATTTCGAATGTATCTGAATCTTACGTAACAACTAAGGTTTTCTTCGTAAGATATATCTCTCCTTTAGACCTAAAAAAGGAAATAGAACCATTTCTTTCGGAAGAAGGTGAGGTTTACGTTTTAAAGACAGGAAGTTTACAACAGGGAGGACAGGGTCAAGGGGCACAAGCAACGGGAACCGATAGTATCCAAATAAATCAGGGAGAATTTAGTATAAATAAATCAAGAAGTGCATATTTTGAGGTAAGAAATGCCATCTTAATTAAAGATTATCCTGAGAGGATAAGAGAAATTTACAAAAAATTTAGAAAATTCCTCTCCGAAAAGCCTTTAAGAGTAAGGATTAAGGCAAAATTTTTAGAAATAAGGAAAGATTTAAGAAGGGAACTCGGTCTGTCAAGCTGGAACGTTCGTTTTTCCAAGGCATCTGTTCCCCAATTCTGGCAAACGGAAACTACCTTTGAGCCGGCTACCGAAGTTCCGGGACTCCTTACATTTGTATTTCAAAAGGGAAAACTTAACCTCCTTGACCTCAGGTTGAAGGCTTTTGAAAGGGAAAATAAAGCAAGAATTATATCCGAACCATATATAGTTACCTTAAACGGAGAACCTGCGGTGATAAACACCCAGATTGAGTGGCCAATTCCCAAAATTACGATTAGTCAAAACACTGCGGATATAACGGTTCAATATAAGGAAATTCCCTTGACCTTAATAGCTACCCCTCTTGTTCTCCCTAACAACCAGATACTCTTAGACATAGGACTTTTAAGGGGAAGGATTGTTGAGATAAGAAGGTTTCAATCGTCTAACGTGACACAGGATATACCCATCATAGAAAGCTCAAGAATAGACGTAAAAATTCCCGTGAATAACGGGGATACTATAGTAATAGGAGGTATCGTTGAGAAGGAAAAGCGAAACACGGAAAGGGGAATACCGGGGCTTAGAAAGATTCCATTACTCGGTTGGTTGTTTAAAGACCAGATAAAGGAAAACGTAGACAGAGAGCTCTTGATATTCCTTACTCCCGAGATTGTTGAGACCGAGTGAGGAATTCTTTAATCTTTTCTTCCCACTTCTTAGCTTTTCTGTAAACCTCTTCTTCGTCTATAGTTTTTAACTCTCTCTTTTCCATAAGAACTTTTCCTCTGCATATTACCGTGTCTATAGCCTCCGACGGTGCCGAATAGACGAACTGGGCAATAGGGTCGTAAAGGGGGGTCATCTCGGGAATATCTGTCCTCACGAGAATGAGGTCAGCTTCATATCCTTCCTCCACTTTTCCGGCATTTATACCAACGGCTTTGAATCCGTTTTCGGTTGCTATTTTCAACACTGTTCTCGCGTCTATGGCTTTGGCATCAAGGTTTGCGCCTTTGTGGAGCTTGGCACAGGTTGACGTTTCCTCGTGCATATTAAGGTTATCGTTTGAGGCTGCCCCGTCGGTTCCGAGGCATACGGTTATACCTCTCCTAACGTAGTCCGGGATAGGTGCTATACCCGAAGCGAGTTTAAGGTTACTTTCGGGACAGTGGGCTACCTTTACCTTTCTCTCTTTTAAAATCTCCCTCTCATCTTCATCGGTCCACACAACGTGGGCACATAAGACGTTTTCTCCGAGGAATCCTATATCCTCAAGGTGTCTTATAGGTGTCTTCCCGTATTCCTCTTTTATTCTCTCCACCTCCCCCTTTGTTTCGGACACATGTATGTGAAGCATTAGGTTATGTTGGTCCGCAAGCTCCTTTGCCTTCATAAGCGTTTTGGGTGAACAGGTGTAGGGGGCGTGGGGACATATGACGGGAAATACAAGATCCCTTCCCTTGAGTTCCTCTGCAAACCTTCTTGCTTTCTCTATATACTCCTCGGGTGTTTTTGCCACCTTTGTAGGAAAGTCAAGAATACCGAAGCCGAGACCTGCCCTTATGCCTACTTCTTCACAAACCTCTCCGAGATACTCTTCGTAAAAATACATGTCCATAAATAGGGTTGTTCCGCTCTTTATTGCCTCAACAATCCCGAGAAGTCCACCGTCCTTTACAAACTCGGGAGAAACGAACTCACCCTCAAGGGGCCATATAACCTTTTGAAGCCACTCCATCAGGGGGAGGTCTGCACCGAGTCCCCTTAAAAGGGTCATTGAGATATGGGTGTGCATGTTTGCAAAAGAGGGAAAGGCTATCTTTCCGTTTCCGAGAATAACTTCCCTTGCCTCTCCTTCCAGGTTTTCACCTATCTTAACGATTTTCCCCTCGGAAATCGCTATATCTCTTAAGCCTTTTTCGGGAATTAATACGTTTTTTATCAGGAGGTCATACTTCATAAAAGGAAATTTTAACCCAGGAGCGTTCTCAGGTCTCCCGCTATGCGGCTGTTCGGAACAACCTCGTCAACTCCGAGCCTTCTTGCTTTCTCTATAAGGGTAAGGTTTTTGTGTCCGCAGTATCCTATAACCTTAGCTCCCTTCTCCTTTAGCTCCTTTAAGACCTCAAGGGCTTTCGGAGACTCAAGGTTTACAAGGGCTACTGTATCACTTCCCGCTTCATCCTTGTTTACAAACTCCGCCTTTAGACTCTTTAACTGGTTCTTTATTCTTGAAGAAAGAATTAAGTTCGTATCGTAGAGAAATACCTTCATGCTGTGTATTGTGAAACTTTCTCCACGGTTATGCTCTGAGCTTTCTCAAGTTCCGCAAGTTTTTTAACGAGCTCATAGTTAAGGCTGTGACCTCCTCTAAAGGAGTAAACTTTTCCTAAGAAGGGTTTTCCCAAAAGGTATAGGTCTCCTACTATATCAAAAACCTTATGTCTCACGGGTTCATCCTCGTATCTTAGTCCATCGGGGTTATAAACCTTTTCCTTTCCCATAACGAGGGTGTTCTCAAGGCTTCCCCCTTTTCCGAGTCCCGCCTTCTTTATGAACTCTATTTCCCAGTCAAAACAGAAGGTTCTCGCAAGAACTATATCCTCTTCCATTCCCCTTATGAACGTGAACTTTTTCCTTCCGAGGAAGTTGTTAAACTCACCCTCGTAGGTAATCTCAAGCTCATCCGATGGAAGAGCACGTATGTAGCTGTTTTCTTTGAATATCTCAAGTGCTTCTTCAACTTTGAAGAACTCCACCTCTTTATCCTGTTCAACGGTTAAATTCCTTAAAACTTTGTAAAATTCCCACCCACTTCCGTCCATTATGGGGACTTCTTCTCCCTTTACCTCAATCGTGAGGTTCGTTATACCTAGGAGGTGGAGAACGGAGAGAATATGCTCAACGGTCTTTATAACTTTTCCTTCCCTTCCTAGGTCGGTTGAGTGGTTTGTATTTACTACAAACTCATACCTTGCGGGTATAAACACCCCTTCTTTAAAAAACCTTATACCCGTTCCTTCTTCCTCGGGAAAGAGGATAATCCTTGATTTTTCTCCCGTGTGTATACCTACTCCTTCAAAACTCACCTTTCCCTTCAGCGTTTTCTCCTTCACCATGCAAGTTTATTAATGCAAGTTTTATGCCGAACCCTTTAGAAGATTTACAACCTCCTCCGTTGAGGGTTTGGGTGACACGAGAATATCCGCTATACCTTCCTTCTCAAGGGCTTTTTTTGTAGTTTTGCCAATGGCTACGTATTTGAGCTTTAGTTTATCCCTCTTTATTCCGGCTTTTTGCAAGTTTGCAATAAAAGACTCAACAGCTGAGGGACTGTAAAAGAGGATGTAATCCCCTTTAAGTTTCTGCTTAAGGGTTTTCTCATCGTAAAGGATAGGTTCAACGGTGTAAACGTCAACGGGGAAAACGTCAAAGTTCTCCTCAAGAAGGAAGTTTATGAGCTCTTTTCTCCCTATACTTGATCGGGGTATCAAGACTTTTCCTTTTCTGAGTATCCTAAAGAGTCTTATTAATCCCCTAACGTTCTCCTCTTCGGGAACGTAATCGGGCTCGTACCCGTATTTCCTCAGCTCTTCCGAAGTCGCTCCGCCTACGGAAACAACCTTAGCCCCTTCCCTTATCTTCTCTCTTTCAAGGAAGTGCTTAACCGCTTTCTTACTCTGGAAGACTATGTAGTCGTAATCCTCAACGGGAACTTTAAACTCAAGGGGAACGGTTTTTATCAGGGGAAGCTCAACAACCTCAAAACCCTCATTTATGAAAATCTCTCTATCCTTCTTAAGGTCTTCTTCTTCTCTCGTGAGAATTACCCTCATAAGGGTATAATCTTGGCATACTCTTTCGCAAGTTCAAAGAACTTTTTAGCCCTCTCCTTTGCCTTTTCCTTTTCATCCTCACTGAGATTAGGGTCATCAAGCAGGAAGGAGTTTACCTTACCCCTTACGTAAGCCCTGTAACACTTAAAGAAAGGAAGCATAACCTCAAAGTCTTCATCCCCGGTAAATTCCCTGTAAGCTTCTTCGTAGGCTTTTGCGAGATTCTTCTTCCCGAAATACTCAAGCTCCATAGATAGGAAGCACATATCGTTCAGAACATCCCCGTATCTGAACCTGTCGTTGAATTCTATACAGTCAAATATGCATATACCTTCCTTGAGGAAGGCAACGTGTTCCGTTCTTATATCACCGTGGCCGTCCCTAATCTTTCCTTCTTTCATTCTCTTTTCAAAAAGTTTTTTGTAGACCTCGTAAAATTTGTTCGTTCTTTCCCTTATAAACTCGTAATCCTCTCTCGGTATTGTTATATCTATATACTTCTCCGTCTGTTGAAAGTTCTCATCTGTGTTGAACTTCATAACTTCAAGCCTTCCGAACTCGTCAACTCTTTTCGCTTTCATGTGAAAGTCTGCTACAACTTCAGAAACTTTTTTCATCTCCTCTTCTGTCGTTATATCAAGCCTGTTTGAGAGCAGGCTTTCATCGGTAATTCTCCTCATCTTTACCGCATACTCAACTACGTTCTTATCGCTCTCAACAATCCACTTCCCCCCTTCTTCGCTAATGGGAACAACACCGAGGTATATCCAAGAGCAAAGTCTTCTGTTTAGCTCTACCTCTTTAAAGCACATTTCCTTTCTCTTTTCAAGGGTTGAGTAATCAAGGAAGCCGAAGTTCACGGGTTTTTTTATCTTGTAAACGATTTCGGGAAGGATTAACACCCAGGAAGCGTGTGTTTGAACGACCTTAGCTCCCAGCTCTTCCGCAAGCCTTAAAACCTTATCGCTATTTTCCATCGCTTTAATATATACTAATAAAGTTCGTGAGAACCTCAGGAGGTAAGGGATTGAGGAATATCGTAGTAACACCTATGACCTTTGAACCCGTTTACGAGCAAGACGCGGAGATCGTTGAGAGGAAGGGTATAGGACACCCGGATACCATATGCGATAATCTTGCGGAAGAACTTTCCGTAGCACTATCAAAGCTTTATATAGAACGTTTCGGAGCTATTATGCACCACAACGTTGATAAGGCACTACTCGTCGGGGGTGAGGCGAATCCCGTATTCGGAGGAGGAGAGGTAATATCTCCCATTGAGATATACCTCGTGGGAAGAGCCTTAAAGGAGTTTGAGGATAACGTTCTGCCTGTTGAAGAGCTTGCTGTAGAGGTTGCGAGAAACTGGATAAAGGAAAACATAAGAAACCTTGATCCGGACAAGCACGTGATAATAAAACCCAGAATAAAGGCGGGAAGTAAGGACTTGGTTGACCTTTTCCTCAGGTTTCAACAGAAGGGGGAAGTTCCCCTTGCGAACGATACCTCTTTTGGGGTTGGATACGCTCCCCTTGACGACCTTGAGAGAATAGTTTTTGAAACCGAACAGCTTCTTAACTCTCCGAGTTTCAAAGATAAGAACCCTTACGTCGGTGAAGATATAAAGGTTATGGGTGTAAGGATTAGGGATAGGATAAGGCTAACAATAGCCTGTGCCTTTGTGAGCAAATACGTAAAGGACATAAAGGATTACCTTGAGAAGAAGGAGTATATAAGGAAAACCGTTGAGGAAACAGCAAGAGGATTAACCACCAGAGAGGTTGAGGTGTTTGTGAATACTGCGGATGACCCGGAAAGGGAAAGTGTTTATATAACCGTCACGGGAACATCCGCAGAGCAGGGGGACGATGGACAGGTAGGAAGGGGAAACAGGGTTAACGGTCTCATAACTCCCTACAGACCCATGAGTCTTGAAGCTGCGGCGGGTAAAAATCCGGTATCCCACATAGGTAAGATTTACAACGTGGTTGCAAACATCATAGCGGACCGTGTTGTTAGTGAGGTTGAAGAGGTCGAGGAAGCATACTGCTATCTCGTATCTCAGATAGGGAAACCTATAAACGAACCCCAGGTTTGCGACGTAAAGGTAAGAACCAAAAAAGACGTTAAAGGCCTTGAAGAACCTATAAAGCGTATAGTAAACGAAGAGCTCGACGAGATGCCAAACACCTGGAAGAAGTTCCTGAACAAGGAGTTTGCGGTTGCTTAACCCTTCTTTCTTATAAACTCCTTTATAAACTTAAGTGCTTCTTTGCTTAGCTTCTCCCGTTCTATTAAACTCTCTTCATTCTCAATAAGTTCAACAGCTCTCTCAAGAACCTTGTAAGCCCTCTCTTTTTCCTTCAGTATTCCGAGGGAGTAAAAGCCGTATAGAACCTTTACGAGGTCTTCCATAACCCCTTCCATCATAGTGTCAAAACCGAACCTTCTGTAAAGCTCCTTCCTTTTCTCTTCGGGGAGTTTTAACAAACCCTTTGCAAACTCACACATCTTACACCAGGTATCAAGGGTTTTTTCCCATTCCTCCTTTTTAGTCCCTTCAAGCTCTATGTTTATAAAACTGAGAGTGTATTTCGCAACGTAATCCTTAGCTTCTTCGATGCTCCTGAAAGGGGTTTCCTCTTTCTTTAAGAGATTGCTTAAATCAACCTTCATAAGTTAATATTATTTTATGCTTTTAGTAATTTTATTCATAATCTCCGTTACATTCGGTGTAGAAGGATTTTTAATAACTGAAGTAAACGGAAGCCTCGGGAGCTTTAACCTGAAAAAGGAAATAAAAAGGAAGGTTTATATAACTAAGGATGCGTTAATAACTGAGACAAAAAGGGAGTTTATGGTTCAGAAAGTGGAAAATGGGAAACCTAAGATATACAGAGTTATAAAGAGCACAAAGTCTTACATGGATTTTTCACAGATGGCTCCTTTATTTCTCGTTTCACTACCTTTTATAGACTGTGAGAGGAGAGTTTGCAGATTAAAAAAGGATTCCTTCAAGCCCACAAATGAATACAGAAAAATAGGAAAGTATAAAGCAAGAAAAGTCGTTGTGAAGACGAGTTTTATTGGGGAAAGCCAGGAAATAATCCAGTGGTACACGAAGGATTGGAAGGAGTTAATAGAAGCTAATGCACTTGAGAACGAGTTTTACATAAACTTTATTAAAGCTATTATGAAAGATATGAAATTAACGGAAAAAAACATTCCCATAAAGGATTTAAAAAGCTTCCTTGATTATATTTTAAAGACCTTCGGTGGGGTAATAAGGACGGAACAGAAGAAGGTTTTCCTCACTTACTCTCAGGTGATATCGGTTCAAAAGGTAAACATTCCCGATTACATATACAGACTTCCGGAGGGCTACAAGAGGATTAGATAATAAATACGGTGGAGCAATTAATAAGATACAGGCAGAAGGAAAAGACTTTTAAAAATAGACTTATAGTATTGGTAATCCTTATACTAATTTTTTCCTTAATTCTTTTTGGTAGATTAATTTATATAAACATATTTAAGGAAAAAATACTTGAAGAATTTGGGAAAAATACAGAAATACTTAAGGTTCAACAATTCAGGGGAAGTATTACAGACAGAAATGGTGTTCCACTTGCCATAAGCTATCCGGTTGGATACATATATCTTTACAAGTTTTATCTATTTAAGGATAAAAAGAAGGAAGAAAAACTTTTAAAAAAGTTATCAAAGGTTTTAAATGTGCCTGTTTACAAACTGAAGAAAAAGCTAAATGCTATTAGACATAAGAAAATAGCAGAGTTTATAGCGTTTCCTATAGAAAAGAAAGAGGAGATTAGGAAGATTATTAAAGAAGTTGATTATGATAAAAAAAAGAAGATATTTACCGAACCTTATATATCTGCACACGTAGGCGTATCGGAAAAGTACAAACGTTTTTATCCTCACAGGCGCCTAGCCTCAAACCTTATAGGTTTCGTTAATAAAGAAGGAACCGGCGGTGAGGGTATAGAGTATCAATTTGACCGATACCTTACGGGAGGAAAGGGATGGACTACAAAACTCGTAGTTTACGGTGATAAAGGCATTAAACTTGTTGAGCTTAAAGAAGATGTGTTTTATACTCCGGAGAACTTAAAACTTTCAATAGACTACCCTGTTCAAGCACTTATTGAAAGAATTAAAAGGAAAATTGTAAGAAAGTGGCACCCGAAGAAGGTCATTATCATAGTTATGGAATCCAGAACGGGAAAGATTAGAGGTTTTACTACGTATCCCGACTACGACCCTAACGACTACCTTAAGTATTTTCCGAAGTATACTAAAAACTTCGGTGTTAGTGACCTTTTTGAAGTTGGTTCAACCTTTAAACCTTTCGTTGTTACCTACGCACTTGATAGGGGATATATAAAAGAAGATTCACTTATAGAAATTAATCACGGTGTTTTTAAACTTGGCGAAAAGGTAATAAGGGACATTTCATCGTATCTACGAAAGCAAAGGTATATAAAGCCAGAGGACATAGTGGTGTATTCATCAAATGTAGGTGCCATGAAAGTCGGTCTTATGCTACCTACTAAAGAGTTTTACAATTTTCTTGAAACTTTTAAACTAAACAGGACACCTAAAGTTCTCTTAGGTGAAACCGATCCGAAAATAAACTCATTGAAAAATGGTGTAAATAGGGCTTACGCTTCAATAGGTCAAGGAGTAGCTTTCAATACGCTTCACTTCTTGAGCTCTTTTAACGCTCTTATCCTCGGGAAGTATGTGAAACCTTCTATTCTTGAGGATGAAGGGATAAAGACTTACCCATTGAATGTATCACCTCAAACCGTGAAATGGATACGAAACACCCTTATAAAAGTTGTTGAGAAGGGAACAGGAAGAAGGGCTAAAAGTGATTACTTTTACATAGGAGGAAAGACCGGAACAGCTCAGAAGTATGATAGAAAGCTAAAAAGGTATTCAAAAAAGAAGTTGACGACCTTTTTCGTAGGGTTTTTCCCGAAAGATCCGAAGTTTACCGCAATAATTGTTGTAGATGAGCCTAAAGGGAAAGATGTGTTCGGCGGAACGGTTGCAGCACCTTATTTTAAGGAATTAGCCGAAAAGGTAGCCTTAATCTACGGTCTTAAACCGGATAAAACGTATAGGTAAAGTTCTTCTTTAAGTTTGCCGGGAAGTTCTTTTCCCTTAACCTTTGGTATTACAAGGGGTTTTATTCCCGTCATCTCCTCAATTATTAAGGGGTTAGTTCTTTCTGAAACGTCATTTCCCGTTGAACCGTTCAGGATAATTCCGGTAATATGAACGTTATTCTTTTTTGCGTAATACCAGGTGAGGTATGTATGGTTCAGGGTTCCAAGGCTTGCCCTTGCAACGATTAGTATCGGAAGATTCCAGTCCTTGGCAAGGTTTAAGTATGTGTAGTTCTTTTTAAGGGGAACCGCAATTCCTCCTGCACCTTCAACTAGAACAAAGTCATAGTTACTCTTTAACTTTTCAAATTTTTCCTTTAACTCATTAAGGGAGAAGTCTTTTTTCTCCTCAAGTATAGCAGCATAGGGAGAGAGCGGGAGAGAGTATCGGACGGGAACAACTTCATCTAAATTCTGTCCTGTTGCTTCAGAAAGGAGTTTACCATCTTCCGGAACATCGTTGACATAGGTTTCCACAGGTTTATAGCAAGCTACCTTTTTTCCTTTCTCCTTAAAAGCCCTGGCGAGATTGTAAGTTATAAAAGTTTTCCCTACACCGGTATCTGTTCCGGTTATAAGAAGCTCCATCAGGCTTTGCCCATGAGCATAAGCATTCTCATCGTTTCCTGATAAGCCCTCTTGAAGGATTCAGCAGCTTTCTTTACATCTTCAAAGCCGAGTATACCCGCGGAAGTTGCTATATTCCTGCATCCGGCACGAATTACCTCGGGAACTCTATACGGCATTATTCCGCCTATACACACTATGGGCTTTTTTGATACCAGCACAGCTTCCTTTAAGGCATCAATCCCAACGTATTTGTAGTTTTCTTTCGTTGAAGTATGATAAATGGAACCGAAACCTATGTAATCAACGGGAAGCTCCTGAGCTTTTCTAACCTCCTCAAGGCTGTTTGCGGTATAACCTATATACATTCTATCTCCGACTATCTTTCTCACAACTTCGGGAGGTAGGTCTTCCTTTCCTACGTGAACACCGTCCGCTTCAACCGCAAGAGCAAGGTCAACCCTGTCGTTAACCACGAGGTCTGCGTTATACTTCCTGGTGAGGTCCCTTAACTTCACAAGCTCCTCGTACATCTCCCTGGTTGTTTTGTTCTTGAATCTATACTGGACCGCGGTGACACCACCTTGAAGTGCCTTTTCTATAGTCTCAAATAAATCCCTATCTTTGAAGTACTTATCATCCGTAATGAGATATATGGTCAACTTCATAGCCTGCCTCCGAAATTGTGTACGGAGGGGGTGGGATTCGAACCCACGGGCGGGCGGGAAACCCGCCAAGGGATTTCAAATCCCCCGCCTTAGTCCGCTCGGCCACCCCTCCTTGACAGAAAATATAATATATTACCCTCCTCCGTATTCAGAGGAGTCAATCTCGGATTCAAACTCCTGAATGAAGAACTCAACAAGTTTGATAATTTCTTCTATATCTTTCTGGAGATAGTGCTCAAACAGTTCTATCTTTCTTTCGTGGAAGTGATCATCCACGTAATACTTTACCCTTATGTAGGGAACTAACATCTTTGGGTCAAAGTCCGGGTCCTCAGGAGTAACTACAGCAATCTCAACATCCGTTCCTTCGTTCTTATTCTTCAGAATTTCTTTTAACTCCAGGATTTTTGTTTTATACTTCGTCCAATCGTACTTCACAATATTTAAAATTCTATCATAGAATTACTTATATGAAAATAGCGGTTGGTGCAGACCACGCAGGATACCCCCTTAAGGAAAGGATAAAGGAATTTTTGAAGAAGGAAGGTCACGAGGTTATAGATTTTGGAACCCATTCAACAGAATCTACCCATTATCCTTTATTTGCGAAGGAGGTTGCAAAAGCTGTTCAGGAAGGTAGAGCGGACAGGGGAATACTCATATGCGGAACCGGAATAGGAATGTCCATAACCGCAAATAAGTTTCCGGGAATAAGGGCGGCTTTATGTACGAATGAGTATATGGCAAAAATGAGCAGACTCCACAACAACGCAAACATACTTTGCCTGGGAGAGAGAGTTCTCGGAGTTGAACTTGCACTTTCAATAGTTAAAGTGTGGCTTGAAACGCCTTTTGAGGGTGGTAGGCATGAAAAAAGAATTAATTTAATATCCGCGATAGAACATGAAGCTTGTTCAAAGGATTTACCCTGATAAGTTTATTCTTTTCCTCGTTTTTGTTTTCTTTCTTATATCTCAGCTTGCTGTCTTCATAAAAAACGTTGTTCCGCTTCTTGTAAGCTACAACCCTTATGCAGTTCTTTACAAAAATACAAAGGGGAAGTTTGTATTTTATAGGGAAGATAATATTAGATTTTTTTACGACGTAAAAGAAAAACGCTTACTTCCACTTCCTTACCTATCGCTTTATCCCGACAAATTTAAGCCTGCAAGGAAAGGAAGATACGAAGTAAAAACACGTTTAGGTAACCTAACGTTGATTCCATACGGTGAAATATTTCAAAAAAAGTTGTTTAAATCTTTGTCAAAAAACGTAAAATCCCTTCTATTCTTTATTCTTGGACTGGAAGTTATGTATTTCTTCTCAAAGATTAACTATAAAATTTTCAAAAATAAAAAAGTTATATATACAATAATTATAGCTTCCCTTATCTTGCTTTTCATACTTCTCTTTAAAAAGATATTAAATTCGGGGAATACTGTGCCTTCAAGATGGCTTATCGGAACAAGCTTCCAACCCTCCGAGTTCTCAAAAATAGGACTAATTGTTTTCTTAGCCTACTACATAGGTATAAAAGGTGAAATTGAAAAGAAAGCTAACTTCATTTTTGTTTTATCTGTTTTAATAGTTCACGCTATTTTTATAGCTTTACAACCTGACATAGGTATGTCTCTATTTGTCGTCCTTCTCGGCATATCCCTTATGATTTTAGGTGGTGTTCCCTTTAGACTGTTGGCTTTCTCTACCGTAGTTCTCGGAACGCTCGGATTTTTTATTCTCTTAATACACTCGGAACATATAATGAAAAGATTTTCGGGTTGGCTAAATCCCCTTGCAGACCCTTACGACAAAGGTTATCAGATTATAAAATCTCTAAATTCAATAGCAAACGGTGGTTTCTTCGGTTCAGGACTCGGAAAAGGTCTTTACGCATCTATCTACATAAGAGAATCAGATACAGACTACGTCATAAGTCTTCTCATAGAAAACTTAGGGATATTCGGGTTTATCTTCATTCTTTACCTTCAAGTCTTATTTGCACTCAGACTCTTTAAACTTGCAAACAGGATTTACGGAATCTACGAAAAGTTAATTATCGTCGGTGTTGCCTTAAACTTTCTTTACTCTGTTTTTGTTAATTACGCCATGGCTATGAATTTGCTTCCTCCTAAAGGAATAGCACTTCCCTTTATCAGTTACGGTATAAGCAATCTGCTTGCTAACTTTATAGCATTAGGAATTGTAGGCTCAATATACAGAAGGAATATCTCTGTATTAAACTTATAAGTTATGAAAAAAAGGGTTATACTTGCATACTCCGGTGGACTTGATACCTCAATTATTGTCAGATGGCTTACTGAAAAGGGATACGAGGTTATAACCTATACCGCAGACGTAGGTCAGGGTGAAGAGCTGGGAGAAATACCTCAGAAGGCAAAAAACGCGGGAGCTGTTGAAGCTATAGTTGAAGACCTAAAGGAAACCTTTGCGGAAAAATACTGCCTTCCCACACTAAGAGCACTTGCACTTTACGAAGGAAAGTATCCCCTCACCGCTGCACTTTCAAGGCCTCTTATAGCAGAAAGACTTGTTTATTACGCCGAAAAGTTTAAAGCAGATTACGTAGCGCACGGCTCAACGGGAAAGGGAAACGACCAGGTAAGATTTGAACTCTCGGTATGGGCTCTGAATCCCGATATAGAAGTTCTTGCTCCCGTGAGGGAGTGGGAGTTCAAGTCAAGGGAGGAACAGGTTGAGTATGCTAAGAAGTTTAACATTCCCGTAAAAGCTACAAAAGAAAAACCTTATTCAATAGATAGAAACCTTTGGGGCGTTTCAATAGAGTGCGGTCCCCTTGAAGACCCTTGGCAAGAACCTCCCGAAGATGCCTACCAGATAACAAACTCTCCCGAAAAGGCCCCGGATGAGCCCGAGTATATAACCGTTGGTTTCAAAGAGGGAAAGCCCGTATCCTTGAACGGAGAAGTTTACGAAGAACAACATAAGCTTATACAGAAGCTCAACGAGATAGGCGGAAGACACGGAGTAGGAAGGATAGACATGGTTGAGAACAGGCTTGTCGGAATAAAGAGCAGGGAGATATACGAAGCACCGGGAGCAATGATTTTATACGAGGCCTACAGGGATTTACTCTCATTAGTTCTTGACAGATTTACCTTCCATTACTTCCTTACCCATATTTCCCATGAGTATGCAAAACTCGTTTATGAAGGTTTATGGTTTACGCCCCTCAGGGAAGCTCTGGACGCCTTTACAGGTGAGATAGCAAAACTTGCAACGGGTGAGGTAAGACTGAAACTTTATAAGGGTAGTATTCAAGTTGTAGGTAGAAGGTCTCCTAACTCCCTTTACGTTGAAGAACTCGCCACATACTCGGAAAAGGACCAATTTGACCAGATAGCGGGTAAACACTTCACGAAGGTGTGGGGACTACCCCTGAAGGTTCTCGGAACGGTAAAAAGGAAAAAATAAAAGGAAAGATTCAAAAGGTATAGGAAACGGTTATGTAGTATGTTCTGCCCGGTTCGGGCACCTTAACACCGCTTGAGAAGGGATTTCTCACGTAAGAAAGATGGGTGTAGTAAAGCTTATCAAAAATATTTTCAATACCTCCGTAAACCGTGAAACCCTTCTTTCTAAAACCACCCTTTATGTTTAAGACACCGTATCCCGATGTTTTTTTCTCGTTCAGGTCTGAATCCACGTTGTCCTGTGTAGATGTAAGTAGGGTTTCAAGCTCACCGAAGTATATTCCGTTATCGTAACGTAGGGCTATTCTTGCGGTGAGCGGGGGAGCTTCTGCAATATCTTTATCCTTTATGTTCCTTTCTAGGTAAGTGTCTTTCTTTCTTCCTCTTGTGTATGCGACCGAACCGTCCAGGAAGAGTGTATAAGTTATAGCGTAAGTTCCCTTTGCTTCAAAACCGTAAAAGTATGCGTCTACATTTGTGTAGGACATTGCTTTATTGTTCTGGTTCATAGGGTTTGTAGTTGATTGGGCAGTAGCTTTGTAGGGGTATATGTAATCTTTCACGTAGCTGAAGAATGTTCTTATTTCCCCGTTCACGAGTGTTCTTTTTAACTTTATCCCGAAGTCTACTTCCGTATTCCTCTCGGGATCAAGCTCGGGATTTCCTACCCAGTCCCCGTATCTTCTTTCCATACTTCCCATCCTGTCAAGGGCAAAATACCTTTCCTGAGGGTCCGGAACTCTTACAGCGGAACCGACTCCGAAGAATAACTCTAAACCCTTATTAACTTCGTAAAAGAGTTGAACGTTTCCCGAAGGGTAAATATCACTCTCGGTTGTATCTCTCGTTCCGTGGTAATGCTCATATAGGTTCAAGTTGACCTTATTCTTGTCCGCTTTCATTTCCGTGTAATCAAGCCTGAGACCGTAAAGAAGTTTTAAGCGTTTGTTTAACTTCTTTTTGTGTTCAATAAACAGACCGAAGTTAACGGTATCAACATCGGGAATGGTGTTCTGGGATTTATACATTCCTGTGTTTGCCATATACATAGTTGTTGTGGCTTCCCAGTATCTGTAGAAGGTATCCATACCAAGAGTCAAATTCCCTAATTTATAACTTCCCTTAAAGCCGTAAACCTTTGTTTTTGCATAGGTTTCCATACTGTAGCCCCTGGGTGTGTTGTTTCCGGCTACTCTTTTCTGATTGTTCATCCAGTGTCTCACGGAAGAGCCGTAAAACTGGACTTCAATTTTTTTCCCTTCAAGCTTCGTGTTAAATCTATCCACCTCGTCAAGGGTAGCATCCATCATAAGGTAGGGGTAAAGAACGTCCGTAGCTCTTTGGTGGGCGTAATCAAGTTTTAGCTTTAAGCTTCTGTTAAGCTTGTAGCTAAGCTTTGTCCATACAGTGTGTATATTAAAGGCTGTTGAGTTTACCTCATCGGGTGAGTATCTGAAGGGGGAGCTCTCGGGATAAATTTCCGTTATCTTCCTTCCCTTTCCGTCCTCGTAAGGCTTTGAAAACCTAAATGAGTAGCCTATTAGTAATCCTAACCTTTCTTTGCCATAAGAAAATATACCCGATGCGTTTGTATACTTCCAGTTATCAAGGGAAAGGTTTAGTCTTCCCGATACTCCTCTTTTGGGTTCCCGTGTTTTTACGTTTACTGTTCCTCCCACAGCTCCGTAATTCTTTATGTCAAAGGGTCCTTTTATTACCTCAATCTCCTTTATTTCAGAAAAATCAACGTGAAAAAGCCCCGGGTCCATTCGGTTAGGACAGGCGTTATATACCCTTGCACCGTCAAAAAGCTGGTTTACCTCATCCCTCTTAAATCCCCTTATAACTAAGTCGTTAGCTATTCCTCCTTTTCTGACCTTCCATACACCGGGTGTGCTCTTTTCCAGGACTTCACCCACGTCTTTAGCCGGTAGCTCCCTAACCCTTTCGGGAGTAACAACCTCCCTTTTTCCCTCAATCTTTATCTCTTCAAGAATAACTTCCTGAGACCACGTAACGGAAAATAGGGATACAAGGAGAATTAGCTTTTTCACGGCTTCACCTCCATGTTAATCTTGATATAATTTTAACATAAAATTAACGAAAAATTAACATAAAATTAAAAACGATGGTAAACAAGCACTTACTTGGCGGCCTCCTGGTCTCAGCCCTTATCCATACGTTTCTCTTCTTCTCTTTTGCAAAAATTGGGCTTTACCAAAAATTAAAAGAAGAAAAGAGATACGTAAAAATCTCACTTAGATTCTTTAAACTAAAAAATGAAGTAAAAAAGAAGAATGCTTTAAATACCTCAAAGAAAGGAGTTAAAGGAAAAGTAAGGAAAATAAAGAAAAAGAAATATACAAGAAAAAAGCATTCAAAAAAGTTCGGAAAAGTTATAAAGAAAAAAGTAAGGAAAGTAAAGAAAAAAACACAAAAGCCTACAAAAGTCGTGAAGAAGGCTGTAAGAAATAAAGGCAGGAAATATATAAAAAAACAAAAACAACAAGTAGTAACAGACATAAAAAGACAAGTTTTTGTTCCTTTCTTTGAGGAAAAAGGTAAAGTTAAAAAGTTGTCCGCAAAAAGGAGTAAAGAATTAGCATACGTAAATAGGAAAGTAGACAAGGGAAAAAAGTTTCTTGAGGAAAATCTTGACTTGATAAGGAGTATTGTTCTTGAAAACATTACTTATCCATACATAGCAAGAAGGATGGGCTGGGAGGGAACTGTTGTCGTATCCTTCTTTTTATCAGAGAGCGGGTGTGATGGAGTGAGGATTGAACGTTCAAGCGGTTTTGAGGTTCTTGATAACGAGGCTAAGAATACCGTTGAAAGACTTTGTGATAAGTTTCCAAAGCCTAAAACCAAGGTTCTCGTAAAGCTCCCCGTTAAGTTTATCCTAAGGGATTAAAGCTCAATCTCTATAACCCTCCACATCCTCCCCTTAGCTCCCCTCTTCATCTCTTCCGGCGCTTTCCCGAAGAAGAAAACAGCTGAACCGCTTCCTGTTATAAAGGGCTTAAAGCCAAAGTGTTCAACGAACCTCACAACCTCCCCTATCTCCGGGTAAATCTCTTTTGCTATATCTCCGAGAACGTTCTCAACAGCCTCAAGGTTTCCTTTGAGAACTTCCTTTATCCTTTCTTCCGCATACTCCTTACTTACGTAATGCTCAGATTTTACAGCTCCGTAAACCCTGGCGGTACTTGATTGAACATTGGGAATTATTAAGGTTATCTTTCCCTCAATCTTCGCCTCAACGGGTTCAATCAACTCACCGATACCCCTTCCTATTGCTGTTCCTCCCTTCACGAAGAAAGGAGCATCCGCAGAAAGACTTGCGAGAAATTCGGTTAACTCCTCTTCACCCAAAGGACTGCCTAAAAGCTCATTAACCTTTTTTACAACCGCTGCGAGGTTTGAACTTCCACCTCCCAGCCCGGCACCTACAGGTATATTTTTCTGAATGAAAACGGAAAACTCAACGGGAAGCCCTGTAATTCTCTCAAACTCCTTTAATCCCTTGTAAACTACGTTTTCCTCCTGAGGAATGTTTAAGTTAGTTTCAACCTTTAGGATACCTTCCTTAATGTATATCTCGTCGTAAAGGGGTATTTCCCTATAGAGGGTTATAAGCTCGTGGTAACCGTCGGGTCTTTTTCCTAAAATCCATAACCCTATGTTTATCTTTGCAGGAGAAAGGATTTTTATCATATAAAAAATTCTAGCGGAAAATAAGGAGATAAGCCCTTAACAGGTTCTTCAGGAATAATCCCAAAATTAGGAAGTAAAAAACGGAGGATATAACACTTACGGGTTTGAATATCATGTCCGTCGCAAGGAAAAGAATGTAGAGAATCACAGCCATTTCAAGGAATTCCGATATGTCCTTTTCGCCCAGTATCTCGTTTATACTTAAGTTCCCGACTTCACTCTTCCGGGTCTTCCAGTTCCAAACAATCCTTGGAAGTAGGTGCATCATACCACCGAATATGGTAAAAGCACCGAAACCGTAAACCATAAGGTCTCCGTGAATATATATGAGTCTTGGGAGCATATCC
>NZ_JBSLZM010000009.1:0-5225 GCF_056494385.1 Aquifex sp.
TAAGGGAAGAAGCGAGAGAGCTAAACGAGGACTTCTTTACCTACATATCCCGAAGGAGACCTTACATAACCCTCAAGTGGGCTCAAACGATTGACGGAAAGCTTGCAACAAAAACAGGAAAGAGCAAGTGGATAACCTCCTACGAGAGCAGGAAAGTTGCCCACCTTCTAAGAAGGGAGGCGAGTGCTGTTCTGGTCGGTGTGGGAACGGTTATAGCGGACAACCCCGAACTCACTGTGAGATACGTCCCGGCCGAAAAACAGCCTGTAAGGGTTATACTTGACCCGGAACTAAATATACCTAAAGATGCAAAGGTCCTTAGGGACGGAAAGGCGATAACTTTAGTAATAACGAAAAGAGAGCCCGATATAAGTTTAGAGAACGTAGAGTTTATAGTCCTTGAGAATTACTCAATACAGAACATACTAAAGACCCTTTACGAGAGAGAAATCATGCACGTTCTCGTTGAAGGAGGAGCTTACACCCTATCAAGCTTCATAAAATCGGAGATATACGACAGGGTTTGTGTTTTTGTTGCACCGAAGTTAATGGGTGAGGGAAAAAGCGTAGAAGACCTGGGAATAAGGTCCACTGATGAGTTGAAAAAGCTAAAGCTTAAAGAGGTCATGAGGATAGGAGAAGATATCCTACTTACTTACAAGAAAAACTAAATCTCCATTCCTTTTCTGTATATCTCAACTCTGTTCTTACCCCTCTTCTTTGCGTTGTATAGCGCTATATCCGCCTCCCTTATCATATCCTCAAGGCTTTTCTGGTTCCTGAAGCTACTAACACCTATGCTTACGGTTACCCTTAACCTCTTCCCGTTGTCAAGCTCTACCGGGTTTTTTTCAACAGCTTTTCTGAGCTTTTCCCCGACCTTATAAGCGTTCTCAAGGGTTGTGTCAGGAAGCATAACTATAAACTCCTCTCCTCCCCATCTTGCTATCACGTCCATCTTTCTGAGGTTTCTCCTAAGTATACGGGCTACGTGTCTTAGAACTACGTCGCCTACATCGTGTCCGTATGTATCGTTAATCCTTTTGAAGTTATCAAGGTCAAGCATAAGTATGCTAAAGGGGTGCCTGAGTCTCATAGCCCTGCTCAGTTCTTTTTCCGCTATTTCCAGAAAAACCCTTCTGTTGTATAAGCCCGTGAGGGAATCGGTCAGGGCTAAATTCTCGTAAAATCTCTTTTCCTTAGTCGTTTGAAGTAATAACTTTTCAAGGGATTCTATCATCCTGAGTATGGCAACTTTCAGGTTATAAAGCTCGTTATCCTTATCCTCCGATAATCTTAAATCCTTCCTGAGGAGCTCTATCTTTGAGAACTCGTTTCTTGAAAAGGCCATGGTGAGATTACTTAGAAACTCTATTTCCCTTAGAACGCCGCTTATGAGTCTGTAAACGGGTAAGAAAAATGCCATTACAACACCGAAGGGAAAGGCAAGCATAAGACCCATAACGTAAGGGTTGTGATTAATTTCCTTCACGAATACTACGTATCCGTATTTTTCTAAGGGATACCTTGCAACGAGCTTCGGCCTGTAAACAGGTCCTACTACACCGTAAGGGTCTATTTTTAGTAAATCCTTTAACAAATCTTCCGAAATCGTTCCTATTACCGCTGAGCTTTCCACACTGAACTTCCAGTTTAGACGATGTTTAAAAGCATACTCTTTTTTAAGAATGTAAACCTTTTCCGTCTCAAGAATTCTACTTATATGTTCCGATATAAGCTCAATTTCCTCAAGATTCGGATTTTTTACCTTTATAAGCTTCCTCGTCTCCGAAAATGCGTTAACAACCCTTGTGTAAAACCTCTTAGCCATTAACTTATTTTCATACTTTAGATAAGTGTAAACGCTCAATAATATAAGGCTAAAGCTGAGAAAAGTTGAAAATAGAGAGTAAACTACAAACTTAACCTTAAGGGACATCGTATAGTATAATACTAACTCAATTTATGAGAATAGTTTTCGGCGGAAGTTTTGACCCCGTTCACATAGGGCATATAATTCTTGCAAGGGACATTCTGGAGAGGTTTAAAGCTAAAGAGGTTATTTTTGTCCCTACCTATCAGGCACCCCTTAAGGGAAAGCACAGGGCAAGTCCCGAAGACAGATTAAATATGTTAAGAATAGCCTTGAGGAAAGAAGAAAAGTTCAGGGTAGAAGACTACGAGATAAGAAGGGGTGGTGTATCCTACACCGTTTACACCTTGAGGTATCTTAAGGAGAAATTGAAGGACGAGATATACCTTTTACTTGGGAGTGATAGTTTTCTGAAGTTTCACCTGTGGAAAGAGCCCGAGGAAATCTTAAAGCTTTCAAAGATAATAGTCGTTGAGAGAGAAGGAAAGCTTGAAGAAGTGAGAAGTTATATAAGGGAAAAGTTTCCAAAGCTTAAGGAAAACAAGGATGTATTTCTGGTAAAAACGAGGAGGATAGACGTATCATCTACAGAGATAAGGGAAAGGATATCAAAGGGATTAAGCATTTACTGTATGGTTCCGGAAGGTGTTGAGGAGTATATAAGGGAAAAGAAGCTTTACCGCTGAAGGGCTAAGCCTCTCCTGTATTTGTAGTAAGCTGCACAGGCACCTTCCGAGGATACCATACATGAACCTAATGGGTTTGAAGGTGTGCATACATTACCGAATAGCTTACAATCCGTCGGTTTCGCTGCTCCCCTTATCACCTTTCCGCATATACACGCCGGGTGCTCCTTGGGTTCCGGAAGGTGTACCTCAAATACCTTCTCAGCGTCAAACTCCTCGTAATCCCTTTTTATCTTTAAGGAAGAGTAAGGTATTATTCCCAGACCCCTCCACTCAAAGGTTTTCCTAAGTTCAAAAACCTCAGCAACAAGCCTCTGAGCTTTAACGTTTCCCTCGTAAGTCACAAAGCGTGTATACTCGTTCTCCACCTCCGCCCTTCCTTCCTTTAGTTGTTTAAGTATTAGATAAACCGCTTTTAAAACGTCTAAGGGCTCAAAGCCTGCTATCACGACGGGTTTTAAGAACTCCTCCGCAAAGTAATGGTAAGGCTTCGTGCCTATGATAACGCTCACGTGTCCCGGACCGATAAAAGCATCTATCTCAACCTTTCCTATCTCCCTTATCTCGGGTGCGTTGAGTATGTGCTGAATTGCAGCGGGTGTTATTACATGGTTTGAAACGACAAAAAGGTTTTTTATTCCTTCCTCTTTTGCCTTTTTTATTAAAACAGCCGTCTGGGGTGTGGTTGTCTCAAAACCTATGGCAAAGAAGACAACCTTTCTGTCGGGATTCTCCTTAGCTATCTTGATAGTATCAAGACAGGAGTAAACCATTCTGACGTCTCCGCCTTCCGCCCTGACATCAAGGAGACTTTTCCTTCTTGAGCCCGGAACCCTTAGAAGGTCTCCGTAGGAACAAAGGATTACATCCTCTCTTTTTGCAAGTTCTATTGCGAGGTCTATCCTCTGCATCGGCATAACGCATACGGGACAACCGGGACCGTGAACGAAACTAACAACACCCTCAAGGAGCTGGTCTATACCGTGTTTCATAATGGCGTGAGTGTGTCCCCCGCAAAACTCCATAATTCTTACGGTTCTCCCTAATTCTTCCGAAAGCCTCCTTATCTTCTCCGTAAGCTTTAGAACTTTATCTCTATCCTTAAAGGCTTTTAAAATGTCTCCTTCAACCGCTTTCATAATACCCTTCCTCTTTTTCCATCTCTTCAATAATCTCCTCAAACAGTTCTAAGCTTTTAAGGGCCTCCTCTTCGTCAAGTTTCTGAATAGCAAAACCTACGTGTATAAGAACGTAATCTCCTATCTCAACGGGTTCGGGCATAAGCTCAAGGGATATCCTCCTTTTTACACCGAGGGTGTCAACGAGAGCTGTTCCATCATCGTAAATCTCAACCACCTTTGAGGGAATAGCTAAACACATCCTAAGCTTAATTATAAATCGGTGAATGAGCTTTCAGTGATATATTTCATAGTAAATAGTCGCCGGAAACATCCTGAGGCTGTTTAAAAAAGTAGACGCCTTGAAAGTAAATAGGATAAAGCAATAAAGATGAAGCTGAAGAGGAACAAAGAGTTAGTCAGGTTAAATATAGAGGCAGCAAAGCAAATATCTCAAGCAATCAGCCAAGCAAATAAAGGAGAGTCTCAAAGCAAAAGAGTTTTTTGCATCATAGCAGATGGAACAGCGTTTGGGTATGCAGATACTTACAAGCTTTCATACAAGAGGGGCAAAGAACTAAAGGAGGTAAAGACTCATGTTAAAACTGAAGTTCTTATTGGTTTGGTAAGAGGGAAATCGGTAGTGCTTGATGTGAATGTAGGCAAACCTTATGCAAATGAGGTAGGGCTGCTGAATCCTATGTTGACCTTTCTTGAGTTCAGAGCCAGATATTTCCTTGGGAATGCCTATTATGATAAAGTTAGCGTTTTGAAGAAGGTAAAGGATATGAACATGCATACTGTGGTACCTGTAAAGGACAGGTTGCACAAGAAGGTAAGGAATTCATATAGGCTATGGGCTAAGAGAAATTACGAGAAGAGGAGGGCATTATATAGAAAGAACAGACGAGCTGTTGAGCGTGTTATCGGCATGGTTAAGAACGCTTATGGGGATAGGGATTGGGTAAAAGACATTTATGTGGCAAGCCTATATGTTTTGGCTAAGTTTGCTCTTTACGACTTATCTCTTCTCATAGAGCTTTTATTGTTGTGCTTCTGTCTTTTGAAACTACACTCCTATACCCCCCTGCTTCTCTATGCTCGCCTAATTTTTAAACAGGCTCAATAAAGATTGAATCAAAGCTAAAATTGTGATAGAATAAAAATCAAATTTTAATAAATTTCCAATAGGAGGGGATGAAGATGGAAAGCAAGAAGCCTTTAATCTTAAGCTTTTCATCCGTAATTTTACTGTTAAGTTGTGGAGGAGGTGGTGGAGGCAGTAGCAGTACAGGAACTCCAACCATTCAAGGGTATTTCATTGATGAACCTGTTAGTGGCTTAACAATTGAAAATACAACTACGGGATCTGTTGCCTTTACCGATGCTGAAGGGAAGTTCTCTATTCAAGGAAACATAGGGGATGAACTTTGTTGTAAGGTTGGAAACTTATTGCTTGGATGTACTACCGTAGATTTTAATGTTATCGTTTTAACTCCGCAAATAATAAACCCTTCTAAAGCTAAAGAAATTGTATCCCTTTTACAT
>NZ_JBSLZM010000010.1:0-28339 GCF_056494385.1 Aquifex sp.
CTCTGGGAAGACCTTGATAGGGAAGAAAAGAGGAAGATTGTTCATAAGTTTAAAGATGTAAAGGAGGAAGACGAGGAGCTATTTAAGGAGCTTGTAAAAGACGAGCTTAGAAAACGTTTCGGTATTCCCTATCTCTCGCTTTACATTGAGTAAACTTTTAACTATGAAAAAGGTTGAAAAAATAAAAAGGGTAAAAGGAGAACTGCGAGTTCCTTCGGACAAGTCTATAACCCACAGGGCTTTTATTCTTGGTTCTCTCGCAATCGGTGAGACGAGGGTAGTAAATCCCCTAATCTCGGAAGATACAAAGGCAACCCTTGATATACTGAAAATGCTCGGAACGGAAGTTGAAGAAAGGGAAAATGAAGTTCTTATTAAGGGGAGGGACTACCTCTTCAGAGAGCCCGAAAACGTTCTTGATGCTAAGAACTCGGGAACAACTGCGAGGATAATGCTCGGCGTCTTATCAACACAGTCTTTCTTTAGCGTTCTTACCGGAGATAAAAGCTTAAGAAATAGACCGATGCTCAGGGTTGTTGAACCATTAAGGGATATGGGGGCAAAGATTGACGGAAGGGAGGAAGGAAACAGACTACCCGTATCTGTAAGGGGAGGAAATTTAAAAGGTATATCCTTCTTTAATAAACGCTCTTCCGCTCAGGTTAAGAGCTCCCTACTTCTTGCAGGACTAAGGGCCGAAGGAATTACCGAGGTTGTTGAACCATATCTCTCAAGAGACCACACCGAAAGAATGCTTAGGCTCTTCGGCGCGGAAGTTATAACCGTTCCGGAGGAAAGGGGACACATAGTTAAGGTGAGGGGAGGACAGGAGCTCCAAGGAACAGAAGTTCACTGTCCGGCTGATCCTTCTTCTGCGGCTTACTTTGCCGCGTTAGCAACCCTTGCCCCCGAGGGAGAGATACTTCTAAAAGATGTCCTGCTCAACCCCACGAGAGACGGATTTTACAGAAAGCTCAAGGAAATGGGGGGAAACTTTGAAGTTGTAAACTACAGGGAACTCTCAAACGAACCCGTCGGAGACCTTCTCGTTAGACCGGCAGAAAACCTAAAGGGAGTAAAAGTTTCTCCTGACGAGGTTCCATCGCTGATAGACGAGATTCCCATCCTTGCCGTTCTTATGGCTTTCGCGGAAGGTATTTCTGAAGTGAGAGGAGCCAAGGAGCTAAGATACAAGGAAAGCGATAGGATAAAGGCTATAGTTAACAACCTTAAGAAGATGGGTGCAAAGGTTGAGGAGCTTGATGATGGCTTTATAATAGAAGGGACAAAGAAGTTAAAGGGCACAAAAATTGAAACATACAAGGACCACAGGATAGCGATGGCTTTCGCCGTTGCGGGGCTCGTTATAGACGATGAGTTAATCATAGACCACCCGGAGTGTGTAGCTGTATCTTATCCGGAGTTTTGGGAACATATCCTCAAGGTGGTGGAGTTCTGAGATGAAGGTAAAAGAAGTTCAGGATTTGATAAAGGAAAAAGAGCTTGACGCCTTTATGTTTTCCTCTCAACCTAACGTTTTTTACCTTTCCCGCTTTCGTTCAACTCACGCTTACGTAATCCTCACACCCGAAGAGAAACACCTTCTTACCGATGCGAGGTATTACGATAGAGCTAAGGAAGAACTTAAAGACTGGAACGTGCACCTCATAAAAGGAAATCCCTTTAAGTTCATAAAGAAGTTTCTAAGGGAAAAAGAGATAAAATACGTGGGTTTTGAAGAAGACAGGGTTAGCTGCACCTTCAAGAGAAGTCTTAAGTCTAAGTATATAAAATGGGTGGGATTTTCTGGTTTCCTGAAAAAAGTTAGGGCTATAAAGACATCAGAGGAAATAGAGATAATGAAGGAAGGGGTGAAAAGAAGCGATAGGATTTACAGGGAACTCCTTGAGATTGTGAAGCCCGGTATGAGTGAGCTTGAGGTGAGGGGTTTTATAGTTGGAAAGATATTTGAGCTGGGAGGTGAAGGAGAGAGCTTTCCCGCAATTGTCGCGAGCGGGGAACACTCAGCAATACCCCACTGGGAGACATCAAGGAGGAAAATAAGGGAAAATGCACCTCTACTTATAGATATGGGTCTCCTCTGGGAAGGATACTGCACCGACTTTACGAGAACCGTTTACATAGGAAAACCGGATGATGAGTTTAAAAAGGTTTACGAAATAGTAAAGGATGCCCACCTTAGGGCTCTTGAAAAGGCAAAGGTGGGTAATACCGTGGGGGACGTTGATAAAGCTGCGAGGGATTATATAGAGAGAAAGGGATACGGTCAGTTCTTTACCCACTCAACGGGACACGGCGTCGGTGTAGAGATACACGAATTTCCGAGGGTTTACTACAAGGGGGAAGAGAGTAAAACACCCATAGAGGAGGGGCTTGTTTTCACAGTAGAGCCCGGAATATACCTACCCGGCAAGTTCGGGGTAAGGCTTGAGAACATAGTTGCGGTTAAGAACGGTGTGGGAGAACCCCTATCGGAGATAGACCTTGAACTTATTACACTTTAACGTTTCTGTTAACAACGAGGGTTCCGCACCCTCCCAGTTTATCCCTTCTGAACCTCGTTGAGAGGGTAACCCGTATTCCGTAAGACCTGAGAAGTAAAAAGGCTTTCTCGTATTCCTCCGGAGATACAGGCTTAAACTCGTTAAAGGTTTTGTTATAGTAAAGAAGCGTTATGCCTACACCCAGCTCTTTCGCAATCCTTGCAAGTTCTCTCAGATCATACTCTGAATCGTTTACATCCTTCAAAAGCAGATATGCGAGACTCACCTTATTCCTCTTCTTCTTTGAAAGTTTAGGAAGTTCTTTTCTCAAGGTCTTTATTAACTCCTTTAGGTTTCCTCCGTGGGGAATTAATAGTTTCCTGAGCTTTTCGTCGGTCGCGTGAAGGGAAATCGTGAGTCCCGAATGGGGAAGGTGAAGGAGCTCTTTCAGGTGCTTCGTAGGAAATCCCGTTGTGTAGAAGGAAACTTTAAGACCTTCCTTCTTGAACTTGATGAAAGCTTCCTTTACGTTCTTCCAGTTCATAAGGGGTTCACCTATTCCCGCTACCGCTATTTTTCGTATTGGGAAGCTTTCTTTAAGGAACTCATACTGACCGAAAATCTCTTCCGCCGTTAGATTTCTTATAAGACCGTTCCTTCCGGAGGCACAGAAGGGACACCTTATACCACATCCAACTTGAGTTGATACACACAGGGTATCTCCTCTGTAAAACACGGACTCAACGGTGTATCCATCTTCAAGCTCAAATAAGAAAAGTGTGTTCAGTTCACTCCGCAGAACTTCCGATAATCTCATGTTCCGTTGCCTCTTCGTATACACCTCTCCTGCAACAGCTTCCGCAAGCTCTACAATGCTCAAGCACCCTCTCGTATCCCTTCGGAAGTATGTCCCTTATACCGAGCTCTATCTTCTTCCCGCTATCTTCATACTCAATTACGACGAGCTCCCTAATTGGGTCAACTTCTCTTAGAATCACCTCTTGCTTGTTGAAACATAGCTTGGTTCCAACTTCGGGAAGTAGGAACTTAACGAGGTAGTTTTCCCTCTCGAATGCCATACAGCATACAAGCCTTCCGCAAGGACCTGTGAACTTAGAAGGAGAAAGGGGTAGATTTTGCTCCGTTATGTCCCTGAGGGATATGGACTCAAAACTTTCCATGAACCTTGAACAGCACGTCTCCCTCATACATCTCCCCACCCACCCCTTCATCTGAACAGCATCTCTCACACCTATTTGTCTCATCTCTATTCTTCTTTTGAATATCTTCGCAAGGTCCCTAACGAGAGCTCTGAAGTCCACCCTCTGTTCCGCTATGTAGTAAAAGAAAACCTTCTTCCTGTTGAGAGGTATGTAAGCCTTGAGGAGGTGCATATCAAGTTTGTGCTCCTTTATCTTCTCCTTGCATATCTCGTAAGCCTTCTCACTTTCCTTTAGGTTCCTCTCAAACTGGGCGATGTCTTTTCTCGTTGCGACCCTTATAAAATTGGGTGTGAGGTCGTTCTTGGGAGGCTCTTTTGAGTATCCCAGAACTTCAACAATATCTTCACCCTTCTCAGGGTCCTCTATAACAACTTTTTGCTTCTTTTTCAGGGGTTCTTTAACCCCTACAAGCGTTCCTATCTTGTTTGTATCTATGTATCTAATTTTCAAGTATTCCACCTTCAGACCTCCTAAGGATTAAGTTAAAACAGAATAAAACTCTAAGCAATCAGGATAGGATACTTGCGGAAATATCAACAAGCCAGAGAGTTCCGTTTATACCCCTCGGTAGGCTTTCCTTCATCAGCCTTATCTTATCAAATAAGGTTGTAGTTTCCTCTTTGGGTTCCTTCATAAGATAGTTTTCAAGAATATCTAAAAAGAGCTTTTGTTCCTCCGTTTCCCAGTTATCAAACTCCGTAGCCACCTTATAAACTTCGTAGGGGTCATTTTCAAGGAACTTTCTTACCTTCTCTATTAGATCCCTTCTTTCTTTAAGTAAGATTGCCTTTTTCAGACTTCCCCCGGAAAGTTCGGCTATCTCTTCGTCAACGCCGGCTATTTTCATAACTTCCTCTTTTGTAAAACCTTTAAACTCAACCTGAAAGGTTCTTGAAAGGATAGTGGGAAGTATCGCAGACCTTCTTGAGGTTGTGAGGATAAAACTCGTATCCGCCGGAGGCTCTTCAAGGACTTTGAGTAAAGCATTTGCAGATTGGTTCGTCATAGTGTGAGCATCGTCTATTAGTATTACCTTTCTTCTGCTGAGGGCCGGCCTTATGTAGGCGAACTCTTTTACCTTCCTTATTTGGTCTATCTTTATGTAGTTTCCGTGAGGAACTACAACTATGAAGTCGGGATGTTCTCCCATCAGATATACGAACTGTTTTTTTCCTTCTTTCTCTTCATAAACCTTTAGCTCCTCTGTTTCCCCTTTAAAGAACTTATCTTTTATCTCGTTTACGTACCTGCAGGAAGGGCACTCGTTACATCCCCAAGCTTCTCCTTTGAGGCATAAAACCCCCTTTGCAAATTCAAAGGCCGTGTAGGTTTTCCCGCTTCCCTCTTTTCCGTAAAAGAGCAGACCGCCGGGAACTCTTCCGAGTTTTATAAGGTTTTCAAGGAACTTTTTTTCCATACCGATATAATTTAATTTTATGATTTCTCAGGAACTTCTTAGCTACGCTCAGGAAAAGGTAGAAAGAGCGAGAAGTGTTTTAAGAGAACTCTCCTCCCTTAAGACGGAAGTTAAGAACGAAACGCTTTTGAAAATAGCAGAGCTCATAGATAAAAACAGAGATTACATAAAAGAAGAGAACGAGAAGGATATCCAAAAAGCAAAGGAAATGGGTCTCAAGCCGGCGGTTATAGACAGGCTAGTTCTGAACGATAAGAGAATTGACGGAATGATAAAGGTTCTGAAGGACGTTGCGAATCTCCCCGACCCTGTGGGTGAAGTAATAAAGATGTGGAACCTTCCCAACGGCCTTAAGGTGGGAAGGATGAGGGTTCCCCTCGGGGTTATCTTCATCGTTTACGAGTCCAGACCCAATGTAACAATAGAGGCGAGTTCCCTCTGTATGAAATCCTCAAATGCGGTTATCCTGAGGGGAGGAAAGGAGGCCGTAAACTCAAACAGAGCTCTCGTTAACCTGATAAGGGAGGCGTGTAGGGAAACGGGATTCCCCGAGGAAGCGGTTCAGTTCATAGACAGAACTGAAAGGGAGATTGTGTGGGAACTCCTTAAAATGGAAGGAAAGATAGACGTAGCAATCCCGAGGGGAGGTGAGAGCTTAATAAAGGCTGTCGTTGAACACGCTAAGGTTCCCGTAATAAAGCATTATAAAGGTGTATGTAATATATACGTTGACGACGAGGCAGACCTGAACAAAGCCTATCACATAGTTTACAACGCAAAGGTTCAGAGACCTTCCGTGTGTAATGCGGTTGAAAACCTCGTAATAAACAGAAAGATACTTAGGGAGTTTTTCCCCAGAATGGCTTACTACCTAGGAAAGGCGGGTGTTGAACTTAGATGTGACGAGGAAAGCCTTAAGGTTATAAAGAGTGACCCGAGGCTCTCCTTTATAAACGCAAAACTTGCAACCGAAGAGGATTACTACGAGGAGTTTTTAGACCTCATACTTGCGGTTAAGGTTGTTGAGGATATTGAAGAGGCTATAGCCTTTATTGAGAAATACGGCTCAAAACACTCGGATGCGATAATAACCGAAAATTACACCAAGGCGATGAAGTTCCTGAGAGAAGTTGACTCCGCAGCGGTTTACGTTAACGCCTCTACCCGCTTTACGGACGGAAACGAGTTCGGCCTGGGTGCAGAGATGGGAATATCAACGGATAAAATCCACGCAAGGGGTCCTATGGCCCTTGAGGAACTCACGATACCTAAGTTCGTAATACTCGGAGAGGGACAAGTAAGGGATAACTTCGGCGTCCCCGAAGAGTGGTTAAGGGAGTTTTGAACCTTATATTCAAAATTGAGGGAGGTGTGAAATGGCAAAGAAACCTATAAAGGAAATCCTTGATAAATGTATGACTAAAGTTGAGGAACACTACAAACTTAAGGAGTTATACAAACAGCTGAGTCAGGGGTTAAACGTTGAAGATGTCCTTCAGGAAACTGTAGAAGACTACAAAGAGAAGATGGAAAAGTATATACTTGAGGTCCTTGAAGAGATAAAAAGATGCGAAGAGATGGCGGAAAGCCTAAGAACCGAACAAAAAGAAGAAGCGGTTGAGGAACTAAGGGAGTGTGAGAAGGACTTATACTGCACGATAGCGGAGTTATTTGAGCTTTACCACTTCTTCAGGGAACTTGAGACATTAAGTAAGGAGCAGTTAAACGAGGCAGTCAGTATTCCCGTTGATATCGTTTACGAGCTGTTTATAAAGCTTAACAGGTCCTAAGCCTTTGCAATTTCCTTTCCCTTTCTCTTTGCCATTTTCCCGAGGAGAACGGAGACCTCGTAAAGGAGAATAAGGGGAATAGCCATAAGAACCTGTGTTGAAACGTCAGGTGCAATGATAGCACCTATGAAGAAAGCTATAACTATAAAGTATTTCCTAAACCTTGAGAGTTGTTCGGGAGTTACTATTCTCGCCTTCTGTAAAACGTATAAGACTATGGGCATTTGAAAGGCTATCCCGAAGGCCAATACCATTTTCAGAACGAAGCTAACATACATATCAACGGAAAGGTAAGGTGTTGCGAGAAGCTGGGAAAAACCAAGTCCCAAAAGAAATTTAAGGGCCAACGGAAGGACTATGAAGTAAGCAAACAGAGAGCCCAGTATAAAAAGTATTATTGAACCCAGAAGTAAAGGTATAAACATACGCTTTTCATGGGAATACAAAGCGGGTTCTATGAATCGCCACATCTGGTAGAGTATCACGGGAGAGGCGAGGATGAAGCCCACCGCGAGTGATATCTTTATGAGAATAAAGAGCGGTTCCGTCGGAGAAAGGGTTATCAGCTCAACGTCGGGGTAGCTCTCTATTACAGGCCTTTTTAAAACTTCAAAAACGTTCTTTGCAAAGTAGAAAGAAACTCCTGAACCTATAAGAAATGCAATTATTGAAACTATTAACCTATACCTTAGCTCCCTCAGATGCTCCGTTAGAGGCATCTCCGGAAGTTTTTCCCTTTCGCTCATCTTTTTCATTTTCCTTTATTTTTTCCTCTTCGTAAACATCTTCAAGCTCTTCTTTTAGCTCCTCTGCTATATCTTCAGGAGGTTCCTCTTCTTTTAGCTCTTTTTCTTCTTCCATTATCTTCTTGTTAAGCTCTTGAACATAAGCTTCCATCTTTATTTGGTCTATGAGTTCTCTGGCCTGTCTTGCGAGCTCACCAAGTTTTGTAGCAACGTTTAACATACCCTCGGGACCTAAAAGGATAAAAGCTATTATGAGAATTAAGAGAAGCTGAAGTTCCATAGTAAGTTTATTTTAATTTTAAAAAAGGAAAAAGGGAGAACCGCCCCAGCCCTCCGGCTCCCCGCAGGGGTCAGAAGTAGAACTGAGCCTGTATCTGATGAACAACCTGGTCATCTTCCTTCTCGTTATCTATTAAAACAGCGTTATAACTCCATTTTACCTTATGAGATTTAATATAGTGGTTAAAACCTAAAGTGTATATATCCTTATCCCTGTCCTTATAGTCATACTTGACGTGTTCATATCTGAAAGCGGGTTCAAGCTTTCCGAAGTTACCTAAATCAAAGAGATAACCACCTTGGATATAAAAGCCTTTCTCCTTCATATCAAGCTTGTCATACTCCATATGAACGTATTCCGCCTGAGCGGTAAGAACACCCGGGCCTACCGTGAACCTGACAAATGCGTCCGCACCCCAGACAGTAGCTTCCTCGTCCTTGTAAGTATTTGAGCCTTTTGTAACGTCAAAGTTAGAGTTCTTTGCATAGGAAACACCGAGGCTTATAACATTCCCCTTATTCTTTTCCCCTATACCCGTGTCATCCTTTTTCTTCTCTACAAAACCGGGAGGTGAGAACTCAAGCCTTATCGCGTAAAGGTTTCCGAGTTTTGTATCGGCTTTAACCTCATCTCCTCCGGTTTTATTCTCATCTTCTATTGAACCCCCGTCCCCTATGGCAAGCATATACCTTACAACTCCTTTCATTATCTTTCCGTGGAAAAGTATGTGGTTGTTATCGTATTCACCGAGCCACTTTTTAGCATCCTCTGTTGAAAATGGTCTTTCTATGAGAAGCTGTCTTGAGGAAGATGTGAGGGATACCCTTGAGTATGGGAGCTTCTTTATACCGAACCTTATTGCGAACTCGTCCCTTATTACCCAGTCAGCATAGGCATACTTAAGTCCAACCGCAGGGGCATGGTAGGATTTCTTTCCCTTCTTAAAGTCGTAGTGCCTGTCCGCTTTATCCGACTCAAGGGTGAAGTTGAGCTTTAGCTTCTTACCGAAAGGTATCTTCTTCCATGTCCTTGAAACTTCAAGTCTCACCCTTCTCAGATAAAAATCACTTTTTGTTTTATAATTTTTATTTTCCTTGTATATGTCTCCTACGTCAATTCTCGGTTGTAGTCTTATCTTAATCTTTAAATGAGGGTGATTTTTAGACTTTTTCTTAATTTCTTTCACCTCTTCATGGGTTAAAACGCCTTTTTCTTCAAGTTTTTTGAGTAAATCTCCGATGGCGTCCTCGGAAGCTAAAGTAAGTGCCGGGATGCTTGCCAAAATTAGTGCGGTCTTGCGCATTTTATTACCTCCATCCGAATTTTTTGAGAATTATCCGGAGATATGTTAATTTTTTGTTAATTTTCCGGTTAATAAAAGCTTAACACTGGGCTCCTAAAGATTTTTACAGGAGGTGTGAGATGGAGAAATGGCTCCTTTGTGATTTTCACATTCATACGAATATGAGCGATGGAAGTCTTTCTTTGAGGGAGGTTGTTGAGCTCTACGGGGAGGCGGGATTTGACGTTATCGCTATAACAGACCACATCTTTGATAGGAAATACCTGCAACGCTTAAGGGAGAGGGGAACTAAAGTTCCTTCAATAACTTATGAGAACTTCTCGGATTACATAAAACTCCTTAAAGAAGAGACAAAGAGGGCGTGGAAGGAGTACGGAATGATACTTATTCCCGGGTTTGAGGTAACGAATAACACCGATAAATACCATATTGTTGTCCTTGACGTTGAGGATTATATTGACCCCTTTATGAGTGTTGAAGCTATAACCGAACTGGTAAGGGAAAAGGGAGGCATAAGTATAGCTGCACACCCGGAAAAGAAAAACAGTGATAGGGAACACCTATCAAAACACCTTTACGATAACATGGATACTTTTAAGGAGCTTTTTGATGTTTGGGAGGTTGCCAACCAGTTTGATTTATTCAACTCAGTAAACCTTGCAGGTTGCAGGATTGTTGCAAACTCCGATTTTCACCATATTCACCATTTCTTTTCCTGGAGAACCCTGATAAAGAGTTATAAGGATAAGGAAGCTGTGAAAGAAGCCTTAAGGGAGAATGAAAACGTTGCTATAACCTTTTTCTCCCCGAGGTTTAACAAGGAAAGGGAAGCAGAAAAGGCCGAAGAGCTAATCCTTCTTTAATAGACCTTTTATCTTGTCCATAAATCCCTCTTCCCTGTATACACCTTCTTCTCCCATAAGTTCTGCCAACTTTTCTATTAACTTTCTTTCTTTCTTTGATATGTTTTTAGGAACACCTATCCTTATGTGGATTATTAAGTCTCCCCTTCCGCCGTTGTAAGGGTATCCCTTTCCGGGGATAGTTTTCGTCGCACCGCACTCGGTTCCGGGCTGTATGAATACCTCCTCCTCCTTTCCCTCCAGAGTAGGAATCTTTACCGTTCCTCCGAGAACTGCAATAGGGTAGCTTATCACCTTTTCCATGTGTAGGTCCTTTCCCACTTTCTTGAATATCGGGTGTTCCTTCAGGACAACCTTCAGGTATAAATCCCCGGGCTTTCCTCCGAAATAACCGAGGTGTCCCTTTTCGGGAACTTTTAAAACCTCTCCTTCTTCAGTTCCGGGAGGAACTGTTATCTTTATCCTGTGCTGAACCGATACCCTACCTCTTCCGTAGCACGTTGGACAAGGGTTCTTTATTATGAAACCTTTCCCTCTACAAACGGAGCAGGGTCTAGGGAAGTTAAAAATGCCGCTTACCCTTCTTCCTTCACCGTTACAGGCGTGACACACAACAGTTTCAGCCTCTCCCCTCACACCCATTCCTTCGCAATCGGGACAGTCCGCCCATCTGTTGTAAGTAATCTCCTTCTCACAACCGAGACCCGCCTCTTCAAGGGTAAGGGGAAGCTTCATCTTTATGTCCTGTCCTTTTCTGGGTCTTCTCTTCTTTCCCCTTTCTCCCTGTATTATGCTCTCGACAAACTCCTGGATGTACTCCAGAAAATCCCTAAACTTACTAACGTCGTTCCTGCTCAGTATTGCGTCATACTCGGAACGTCTCTCGTCGTCAACAAGAACGTGATACGCTTCGTTAATCTCCTTAAACTTTTCCGCAGCTTTGGGGTCGGGGTTTATATCGGGGTGGTATATCCTAACGAGTTTCCTGTAAGCTTTCTTTATCTCCTCCTTCGTTGCGTCCTTGCTTACCCCAAGAATCTCGTAATAATCCTTAATCTGCGTAGTCATCAGATTTAAGAATTTCTATCAAAAGGCTTTATACTTCAATTAATTCTTTTAATAAAGGTATAAAAGAGGGAAAGGGAATTACTTGGCATACTCAACATGCCTCGTCTCCCTTATTACTACGACCTTTATCTGCCCGGGAAAGTCAAGTTCTTCCTCTATTTTTCTTGCTATCTCCTTAGAGAGTAAGTAGGCTTCTTCATCGGAAATCTCTTCGGGGTTCACTATAACCCTTACTTCTCTCCCCGCCTGAACCGCATAAGCGTTAGCAACGCCTTTAAAGGATTTAACTATCTCCTCAAGTTTTTCAAGCCTCCTTATGTAAGCCTCAAGGGTTTCCCTTCTTGCTCCCGGCCTTGCAGCGGATAGTGCATCCGCAGCACAAACAAGGGCAACCTCGGGATACCTTACGGGTTCCTCGTCGTGGTGTGCCCTTATGGCGTTTATAACCGCATCGGGTTCTCCGTATTTCCTTGCGAGTTCAACACCTATGTCTGTGTGAGAACCTCCGAGTTCGTGGGATATAGCTTTACCTATGTCGTGGAGCAGTCCCGCTCTTCTTGCAAGTTTCGCATCAAGCCCGAGCTCCTCAGCCATCAGACCCGCTATGTAGGCAACTTCCTTTGAGTGGAGTAAAACGTTCTGAGAGTAGCTTGTCCTGTAGTAGAGCTTACCTATGTAGTAGTAAAGTCCCGGATTTATGTCGTGAAGTTCAAGTTCGTAAACGGTTTCCTCACCGAGCTTCCTTATCTTCTCATCAAACTCCCTTTTTACCTCATCAACAACTTCCTCAATTCTTGCGGGGTGTATTCTACCGTCCGCTATGAGTCTTTGTAGAGCTTCCTTCGCTATCTCACGCCTTAGGGGGTCAAAGGAGGATATGGTGACTATATCGGGTGTATCGTCTATTATTAGGTCAACGCCCGTGAGAATCTCAAAGGTTCTTATATTTCTTCCTTCTCTTCCTATTATCCTTCCCTTAAACTCGTTGCTCGGAAGCTCAACCGTCGTAGTGGTGTAGTTAATCGCTATCTGAGGGGAAAGTCTCTGAACAGCGGTTGCTATAACCTTTTTAGCTTCAAACTCCGCTTTTCTCTTAGCTTCCTCCTCTATAGCCTTCATAAGCTTTATAGCGTCTTTTCTGGCTTCTTCCTCAACTTTCCTTAGGATTTCCTGTCTTGCTTCCTCTATCGTTAGCTGGGCTATCCTTTGAAGCTCTTCAAGCTCTTTCTTCTTAAGTTCTTCTATCTCTTCCCTTTCCTTTCTGAGCTCCTCTTCCTTTTCCCTTAGTTCCTCCCTAAAGTTATCAAGGCTTTTTTCAAGCTCTTTTAACTCCCTTTCCCTGTGAAGAAGCTCCTCTTCTCTTCTTTCTATGCTTTCCCATCTCCTGTCAAGGTGTCTCTCCTTAGCCTGTATGCTTTCTTCCCTTTCCTTTAGTTCCCTCTTTCTCCTCTCAACCTCTTCTTTTAGCCTTTCTATCTCTTCTTTTGCTTCCTTCAGGAGCTTTTCCGCCCTCTCTTCCGCCTCCTCTATTATCTTTTTTGCCTCTTCCTTTGCGTCGCTTACCAACTTTTCCGCCTTCTCTTTAGCCTCTTTTAGTATACTTTCCGCCTTTTCCTTGGCTTCCTTGAGGTCAGGCTGTGGAACGTAAACGGGTACAGGTTCACTTCTTCCGCCTAAAACGTTTTTACCGAGATACACACCTATTACCACAGCAACGATTACCAAAAGGATACTAATTAACTCCATCTTTTAACCTCCTTATGTTTTTTTCTGTGACGATAATATCAACGGGAACATCCCAAGGGTCCCTGGGAAGTCTATCAACAACTTGGAAAGAGTAAGCCACACCAACTTTAGGGGAACTTATACCTTCAAGAAGTCTATCGTAATAACCTTTTCCGAAGCCGAGTCTGTATCCCTCCTTATCAAATACAACCCCTGGAACTACAAAAAGTTCAACATCTTTGGGGGATACCTTTTCCCCTTCGGTTGGTTCGGGTATGCCGAAGCTCCCTTCACTGAGACAAGAAAGGTTTTCTACTCTGTACAGTTCAAGCTCCCTTCCCTTTACCTTAGGGAGAATTAAGGCATTTCTTTCTATTAGCTCCGGAAAGAGAGATGTAAGGTCCGGCTCTCCCTTTACGGGGCAGTATAAGAGAACGGACTTTGCTTTCTCATACTCAGGAAGAGAGCTGAGATTCTTCGCTATCTTTTCTGAAAGTAGACGTTTTTCTTCCTCGGATAACGCTATACGTTTATGTAAAATTCTCTTTCTTAAGCTCTCCTTTAGCAACTCTTCCGCCTCCTGTTTCCAGGAGGGGAAGGCAAGCGTGGAATCCACCCTGCCGTAGCACGGGAAGTGCCGCGGGCCTCAAGACTCTTAGGTGGGTAGTCCCTCGGGAGTCCCTAAGGAGCTCCCGAAGAAGACTTCCCTATAACCCACGGTGTAGGCCCCAATGACAGCTTCCGTGCCACGAACAGGGCAGACCCTAAGTTCTGAGCTTTATACCATACCTTCTATCAAGCTCTTCAACAAGTCTCCTTACCAGCTCGTTGACCTCGTCGTCATTCAAACTCCTTTCCGCACTCCTCATGACGAGTCTTACCGCAACACTCTTCTTGCCTTCCCCTACCTTTTCGCCCGTATAAACGTCAAAAACCCTAACCTCTTCCAGTAGTTCTCCCAGTTGCGACTTAATGTCAATTAATAATTTATTCACATTAAACTCTTTGTCCATTATAAGGGCTATATCCCTTACAACAGGCGGGAACTTTGATACCTTTCTGTATAAAGGTTTCCTTACTTTACTTAAGACTTTTTCAAGTCTTATCTCCCCTATGAATACGTCCCCTCTGAGCTCAAGGGCTTTCGTTATCTCGGGATGAAGTTTTCCGAAAAATCCAACCCTTTCATCATCAACGAAGAGAGAAGCGGAGATGTAAGGGTGTAAGAACCTTTCTTCTTCTCTTTCAATAACGGGAGTTACACCGAGAAGGTTAAAAATTCCGTAAATGACTTCACTAAACTCATAGGGAGTCCATAACTCTTCCTTGAGGGTTCTTTTCTTTTTACCTTTTACGAGTATTCCGAGCCTTGTTTCTTCCCCTTCTTTGTTGAAAACTTTCCCGAGCTCAAAGATTGCCTGGTCATAGTTGTAGTTCCTATCGTTGTGAACAGCGGTTTTCAGGAGAGAGGTTGTAATAGTGTTCCTCATATACCTCTGGGTTGGGTTTAGCGGGTTTATTACCTCAACCTCGGGCAGAGGAAGACCGAGGAGGTTGTAAAGCTTTCCGTCCTCAAAGGAGAAGTTTATAACCTCGTGAAATCCCCTATCCCTCAGGTAAACCCTCACCTTTTCCTCGTAGTCTTCAGGCTCCTTTGAGAAGGAAGGGAGCTTAAGCACTTCGGAGCTGTAGCTCTCGTATCCCTTTATCCTCATTATCTCCTCTATGATGTCTACGTCCCTACTTATGTCAAAGTTCCTGTGGGAAGGAACGTAAACTTCTACACCGCACCGCATAATCTCGTGAGGTATCTCAAGGGCGGTCAGTATCCTGCTCACCTCTTCGTTTTTGTAAGGCTCTCCCGCATACCTTATATACTTCCCTTGGGGAAGGAACACCTTCTTGGGCTCGTATTTCTCGGGATAAAGGTCTCTAACGGCTACGAGCTTTCCTCCTGCATACTTTAAAATTAGAGATACCGCGTAATCCTGAGCTTTATCTACCCTTTCTATATCAACGTTCCTCTCAAACCTGTAGGAACTTTCCGTGTTTATACCGAGCTTCTTTGATGCCTTCCTTACCCTGTAGGGGTTAAAGTAAGCACTCTCAAGTAGTATGCTCTCCGTTTTATCACTTATACCGCTTTCAAGCCCACCTATTACCCCCGCAACAGCGAGGGGCTTTTCCTTGTCCGCTATTACGAGTATGTTCTCATCAAGCTCTTTCTCCTCTCCGTCAAGGGTTATAATTTTTTCCCCTTTGTGGGCACTTCTTACCACTATACCGCCTTCAATCTTTGAAAGGTCAAAGGCGTGAAGGGGTTGGCCGTCTCTTAGCATCACGTAGTTTGTTATATCAACCACGTTGTTTATAACCTTTATCCCGCACTGCCACAGTCTCTTCTTTATTTCTATGGGAGAGTCCCCGACCTTTACACCCTCAACTACAACGCCCCTGTATCTCTTACAATCCTCGTCCCTTATCTCTATTGAGATTTCCCCCGTTTCCGAAAAGTTCTCTTGCTTTTCTTCTTTTTTCTTAAGTCCGAATATAGCGCTTATATCCCTCGCCACACCCCTTACCGAGAGCATATCCCCCCTGTTGGGGGTTATATCTATCTCTATTATCTTTTCTCCGAAGCCCAAGATTTCCCTAGCATCCGTTCCGGGCTTAAACTCTCCGTTAATCTTTAGAACACCCTCGCTTTTTTCCTCAAGACCGAGCTCCTGTGCAGATAAAAGCATTCCCTTAGAAATCACGTCTCCGAACTTTCTTTCGGTTACACATACATTTCCTACCTTAGCGTTCGGAAGAGCTACTAAGACTCCGTCCCCCCTTTTTACACTTTTGTCGGCAGTAACAACGTCAACGAAAAGGTGTTCCTGGACCTGCACCTTCAAAAGGTTTAGCCTTTTGTCTTGAGGATGTTCTTTAACTTCAACGACTTTACCGAAAACCACGCCGTCTATATCTATACCGAATGTTTCAACGGTTGCTTCAACACTTCTCAGGGAAAGCTGTTCCGCTATTTCTTCGGGTGTTATTCCGTCAAGCTCTACGAATTCGGATAGCCACGTGTAGGGAACTTTCATAATTGATTATTTTACCTAAGGAGTTGTAAATTTAAGTTTTATGGACAAGAAGTACGATAAGGAACTTGATATAAGGGGTGAGGTGTGCCCCTTTACCTTTGTAAAGAGTAAACTCGCCCTTGAAACGATGGAACCCGGTCAGATTCTCAGGGTGATTGTTGATTATCCCCCTTCCGCGGAAAGTGTTCCCAAAAGCATGAGAGAAGAGGGTCAGGAAGTTATTGAGGTAAACCAGATAGGTGAAAGCCTCTGGGAGATAATAATAAGGAAGGTAAAATGAGAGTTCTTATATTCATAACAAGTGTTCCTTACGCTAAGGACTACAACACGGTGAGGAATCTCACGAAAAAGCTGTGTGAGAGGGGACACGAGGTTGTTATATTCCTTTCGGGAAACGGGGTTTACTACCTCCTCAGACCTGATGCAGAAGAGCTAAAAAACTTCGGTGCGAGGATTCTCTTTTGTAGCCACTCCGCTAATCAGAGGGGCGTAAAGGAAACACCTAAGTGGGCCGAAAGCAGTTCAACTTACAATATGTCAAGAATGCTCAAAGATTTTGATAAGGTTCTGTGCTTTAATTAATAGAAATGAAGAAAGTTGTTCACATACTCAAGGGTGACCCCTTCTCCTGGAAGTCACACGAGGCAATGAGGGTTGCAACCGCAACGGGGATAAACAACGAAACTTATTTCGTATGCATAAGGGACGGGGTTTACTTTTTAACGAAGTGGGAGCCCGAAAAGCTCGGTATAGAAAGTCTTGAGAAGTTCTGGGAAACCCTGGATTTTATAAATCTAACCCTTGTTGCCGAGGAGGAATCCCTTCACGACAGGGGTATAACTAAAAACCAGCTGGCTATAGAAAACGTGAACGTGATGAGTTCCGAAGAGATAGAAAACCTCATAAAAGAAGCTGACTGCGTTTTCGTCTGGTGATATGAAGTTTTTAATCGTAGGTGTAGGTGCTATAGGTAGCGCTTACCTCGCTTTTCTGACCAGGGCGGGATATGAAGCTGCAGGTCTTGTGAGAAGGAATCCCATAAACCGTATAAAGGTAGATGGTATATGGGGAGAGTTTGAGGTTCCGGTAAAAACCTATAAAAGTGTTCAAGAAGTTCCCTTTACTCCCGATGTAGTTATTATCTCAGTAAAGTCCTACGATACGGAAAGCGCCCTGAAAAGTGTTAAGCCCCTCGTTAATGAGAATAATTATGTGATGATTGCCCAGAACGGATATGGGAATTACGAGAAAGCGGTTGAGCTCTTCGGTGAGGCAAAAGTCATACTCTCAAGGATTATATTCGGATCAAAAGTTATAAGCCCCGGGCATATAAGGATTACCGTATCGGCGGATGACGTAGTAATAGGGGACCCTTCGGGAAAGATAAACGAGGAGTTTTTAAAAAGGCTTACAAAGATTTTCACCAAAGCGGGAATCCCTACGAGGTATGAGCGGGATGTTTATAAATACCTCGTAGATAAGGTAATTTATAACAGTGCTCTTAATCCCCTGGGCGCTCTATTTGAAGTAAATTACGGAAAGCTTGCAGAAAACCCCTACACCAGGGAACTTATGGACAAGGTGATAGAAGAAATATTTGAGGTTATTAAGGCCTGTAATATTCCTACATTCTGGAAGAGCGATGAAGAGTATAAAAAAGTTTTTTATGAAAAATTAGTTCCTCCCACCGCGGAGCACTACCCTTCAATGCTTGAAGATATAAAAAGGGGGAAAACGGAGATAGACGCTCTAAACGGTGCCATAGTTACGCTGGGAAGAAAATGCGGGGTGGAGACACCGGTAAACGAGTTTATAACGAAAATGGTTAAAGCAAAGGAGTTATTCAACCTTAAGGACGCTTAAGAATGCCTCCTGAGGGAGCTGAACCTTACCAAACTGCTTCATTCTCTTCTTACCTTCCTTCTGGTTTTCAAGTAGTTTTTTCTTTCTCGTAACGTCTCCCCCGTAACACTTAGCTGTTACGTTAGCCCTGAGGGGCTTAATCCTTTCGGAAGCTATCACCTTACCGCCCTTCGCAACCTGTATGTGAACCTCAAAGAGCTGCCTCGGGATAGTTTCTTTCAGCTTTTCCGCTACCCTTCTCGCAAACTTTTGTGCCCTGTCTTTGTGAACTATGAAAGAGAGGGCATCAACGGGCTTTTTGTTTATGAGAACGGTAAGTTTTATAAGTTCTGAGGGTTTGTATCCGATAAACTCGTAGTCGTAAGAAGCGTATCCCCTTGAGATGGACTTTATCTTATCGTGGAAGTCAACTATTATCTCGGATAGGGGCATCTCATACTCAAGGTAAACGGTATTAGGATCAAGATAGCTCATATTTTTCTGAATACCTCTCTTTTCCTGACAGAGCTGTATTATCGGTCCTACGTAATCCTTCGGCGTTATTATCGTAACAAGAACGTAGGGTTCCTCCACGTATTCTATGAGTCCCGCGTTGTCCGGAAAATCCATCGGATTTCTTACCTCTATAACCTCATCGGTGAATTTTTTCTTTACCCTGTATATGACGTTTGGAGCCGTCGTTATTATTTTCACTCCGTATTCCCTTTCAAGTCTTTCCTGAACTATCTCCATATGGAGAAGTCCGAGGAAGCCTACACGAAATCCCATACCGAGTGCCGGGGAGCTTTCGGGCTCGTAAACTATGGCAGCATCGTTTATAGCATACTTTTCAAGGGCATCCCTAAGTTCTTCGTAGGTTGTGTCCTCAGCAGGGTATATTCCTGCGTAAACCATAGGTTTCGCGGGCTGAAATCCGGGAACGGGTTTCTCGGTCGGCTTTTTGGCGTGAGTTATGGTATCACCTATCCTTATATCCCTGACGTCCTTTATTGAGGCCGCTATATATCCGACGTCTCCCGCCGAAAGCTTCTCAAACTTCGTCATCTTCGGGGTTTGAGCTCCCACCTCTGTAACTTCGTAGGTTCTTTCCGTTGACATGAGCATTATTTCATCTCCGGGCTTTACCTCACCGTCAAATATCCTCACAAACGCGACCGCCCCCCTGTAAGGGTCATAATAGGAGTCAAAGATTATGGCCTTAAGGGGTTTTTCGGGGTCTCCTTTAGGAGGGGGTATTCTGTTAACTATAGCCTCAAGGATGTCCTCTATACCTATTCCCTCCTTTGCAGAGGCGAGAATTGCCTCCTCCGGGTCAAGTCCGAGAACCTCCTCAATCTGTTTTTTAACCCTATCTACGTCTGCGGAGGGAAGGTCTATCTTGTTTATAACGGGAATTATGGTTAGATCCTGTTCAACAGCTTTCCAGAAGTTAGCAACTGTCTGAGCCTCTATACCTTGTGATGCGTCTATAAGGAGGAGGGCTCCCTCACACGCGGCAAGGGCACGGGAAACCTCGTAAGAAAAGTCTACGTGACCGGGTGTGTCTATGAGGTGAAGTTTGTAGGTATTTCCGTCTTTCGCCTTGTAAAACATTCTGACCGCTTGCATCTTAACCGTTATTCCCCTCTCCCTCTCAACGTCAAGGGTATCAAGGAGTTGTTCCCTTTTCTCCCTTTCCGTAATAGTCCCCGTGTATTCAAGGAGTCTGTCCGCAAGTGTGCTTTTTCCGTGGTCTACATGTGCTATTATGCAGAAGTTTCTTATCTTGCTCAAATCCTCCATGGTTTATAAAGATATTTTTTTAACAACTCTCTTTCAAACTGTTTACGACTTCGTAAACCTCTTCCTCTTTTAGGAATGGATGGACAGGAATGGAAAAAACCTCTCTCTTGAATCTGTATGCGTTAGGGGTTGGAAGACTTTCTGACTCCCTTATCTCGTTAAGAAGATAATCGTAGTAAACCCTTGCGTCTATTCCCTTTTCCCTCAGCTTCCTAACTATCTCGTCCCTTCTTTCGTGGCGCAGGGTGTAGAGGTGGTAAACGTGATAAGCTCCCTCTCTTTCTTTCGGAACCTCGTATAAACCGTTAAGGTTTTCTGTGTATATCTTTGCTATGTTCCTCCTCCTTTCGTTCCGTTCATTTAATTTTTTCAGTTGGAGTGTTCCGATGGCAGCCTGAAACTCGGTTATTCTCACGTTAAAGGCGGGATGGTCTCCGAAATCAATCCATTTCTTTATTTTTCTGTAAATACTCTCGTCGTTAGTTGTTAGTGCTCCCCCTTCTCCCATGGGAACGTTTTTTGAGGCGTAAAAACTGAAAGCTCCTATATGCCCCCAAGAACCTACCTTTTTTCCTTTATACTTTGCTCCGTGAGCCTGAGCACAGTCTTCAAGAACGTAAAAGCCGTATCTTTCCGACAGATACATAAGGTTTTCCATATCAGCAGGCTGTCCGTATAGGTGAACCGGAATGACAACTCTCGGTTTATACTTTTTCACGGCGTCCTCAAGTTGGTTTAAATCTATAGTGTAGAACTCGTCAACGTCAACAACTACAGGACTTCCACCTGTGAGAAGAACCGCGTCTATCGTCGCCATAAAGCTGAAGGCGGGAACCACAACCCTTTCACCTTCCTTAACACCCAAAGCTTTCAGGCCTATGAAGAGAGCAACGGTTCCCGAGCAAACAGTTGAGCAGTAATCAACTCCGAGAAATCGGGAAAATTCTTCCTGAAATTTTTCGGTCCATCCGTCCCGTGTTATCCTCTTACTCTCAAGAACGTTAATAAGCGCTTCCTTTTCTTCTTCTCCGAACTCCAGTCCTATGATGGGGATTCTTATGTTCATAGGTAAAACATTTTAAATTAGTAAGGTTAAAATCTAACAATTGATGGAAAGAGTTCTAATCGTAGGCGTCGGTTTTATGGGAGGTTCTTTTGCAGCCGCACTCAAGAAACACGGCTATAAAGGAAAGATATACGGATACGATATAAACCCGGAAAGCATAAGGAAAGGTGAAGACCTCGGAATAATAGACAAGGGCACTACGATTTTATACGAGGTTAAAGAGTTTGAACCCGACTTTGTCATGCTATCCTCTCCCGTTAGAACCTTTCCGGAGATAGCGAGAAAGCTTAGTGAAATTCTTAACGAGGAAGTAATCGTAACGGACCAGGGAAGTGTTAAGGGAGCTCTCGTTTACGAGCTTGAAGATATGCTCGGGAAAAGATACATCGGAGGACATCCCATAGCGGGAACCGAAAAGTCGGGTGTAGAGTTCAGCATGCCTAACCTATACGAGGGAAAAAAGGTTATACTAACACCTACGAAAAAAACCGACGAAGAACGCCTAAAAGCCGTAAAAAGTGTATGGGAAAGCGTCGGTGGGGTCGTTGAGTATATGGACCCATTCCTTCACGATTACGTTTTCGGTGTTGTATCTCATCTTCCCCATGCGGTTGCCTTTTCCCTGGTTGATACCTTAATACGTATGTCAACGAGAGAGGTTGACCTTTTTAAGTATCCCGGAGGGGGATTTAAGGACTTTACGAGGATAGCTAAGAGCGACCCCGTGATGTGGAGAGATATATTCCTCGCAAACAGAGAAAATCTCCTAAAGTCTATTGACGGATTTATTGAGTCTTTGAACTATCTTAGGAAACTTATAGAGGAGGAAAGGGAAGAAGAACTTACAGAGTTCCTGAACGAGGTAAAGACGAAGAGGATGGAGATAGATTGATGGGGGAATTAAAAACGTACCTTGACTACGGAGTTATCGGTGTTCTGGGTTTTATGAGCTTTTTAGCCCTTGCGGTCGCGATTGAGAGATATCTCTTTATAAGAAGTGTGAGAGTGGGAAAATACAGTTCAAAGGCCTTGCTTGAGAAGGAACTCACAAGAAGGCTTTACATAATCGCAACCATCGCCTCAAACGCACCCTATATAGGCCTTCTCGGAACGGTTCTGGGTATAATTCTCACCTTTTACACGATAGGTGAGAAGGGATTTGTTAACACAAAAGAGATAATGGTCGGTCTTGCTCTGGCACTTAAGGCGACGGCTGCAGGACTTTTAGTAGCCATACCTTCTTCAATGCTTTACAACTTTCTTCTGAGAAAGGCCAGGGAAAAGCTCCTTGAGTATGAAGCTCAATCTAAGGAGTGTTCCTCAAGCCAACGGTGAACACTTCTGAAGGTTTCGGGCTCTTCAATCTCAAAACTCAACCATTTTCCCGTTAGAGGGTGGTAAAACCCCAGCTTGTAAGCTATAAGCATGTTGCATTTACCGAGGAGGCTTAAGAGCTTCTCAGGAACGGAGCTCTTTTTAAAACCGTAGGTTTTATCTCCCAGGACGGGATGTCCTATTGATGAGAAGTGAACCCTTATTTGGTGTGTTCTACCCGTGTGTATCTTTACCTTTAATAATGTAATATCAAACCTCTTGTATTTCCTTAAAACCCAGAACTCTGTTAAAGCTTCCTTGCCGCTCTCGTTTACCGAGAACTTCTTTCTCTCAACCGGATGCCTCGCTATAGGCCTATCTATAATTCCGTAATCTTCTTTAACTATTCCCTTAACGAGAACCTTGTATAACTTTTCCGTTTTCCTTTCTTGGAACTGTTTAACAAGTTCCCTGTGGGCCATATCGTTTTTGGCAATAACCATTAAGCCGGCTGTTTCCTTATCAAGCCTATGAACTATCCCGGGTCTTTCAACCCCACCTATTGAGGATAGGTCTTTTATGTGGTAAAGGAGAGCGTTTACCAGTGTTCCCGATGTGTATCCCGGAGAAGGATGAACAACAAGACCGCAAGGCTTAATAACGACAGCTATATCTTTATCCTCGTAAACTATATCTATCGGTATGTTTTCGGGCTCAACCTTAAGTTCTTCCGGCTCGGGAATGAGCAAGATTACTTTATCCCCCTCTTTTACCTTTTTTGAGGGCTTTTTCACTTCCTTTCCGTTTACGTAAACGAGCCCCTTTTCTATAAGTTTCTTTATATAGCTCCTTGAGAAATCGGTGTAGCTCTCTGCGAGAAATCGGTCAAGCCTCTCCTCTTTCTGAGCGGTGAACTCAACGGAATCGGATATCTTCATAAAGAAGAAAAATTAAGCGGAAAAGACAAGAATGGACTCGGGTCTCTTTATTCTCGGAACGACCATCTCCATAACCCTGAATGTGTGGTTCATATTTGAGGTCTCAACAAAGGCAACGTTCACATCAAGTGCTACAACTATATCAAAGTTTGCAGGAGATGCGGAAACGAGTAAAACTTTATCCTCCGGCATTATTGGTGTCTGGAAAACGTCTTTAACTACCTTCTTTACCTGTTCAAGCTCAAGAAGTCCCGTGTTATCGTGAAGCCTGTTAAGTAGAAAGTAGCGCTTGGGATTAACTATTAGGTAGTAATTCGTATAAAATCCCTTCTCAACGAGCTTTGATATCCCCCTAACAACGTCGTTAAAAGCGTTTCCTACCTCGTTCCAGTCGGAAAGCTTATCCTCATTTATACCTTCAGCGGTAAGGAGTCCTTCTATTCCGAGCTCCTTGCTTCCGAAGAGTATAAGCGTGTCCTCGGCTACAGCGAGGGAACTTGCTGCTGCGGCAGCGTTCGTTGTATCTATCGGAAGGTTAAACTGTCTCCAATGCTCAAGGTCCCTCCAGGATATAACGAAGTCCTTGTAAAGGGTAGGTATGGGAACGTGCTTCCTTATACCGGTTCTTATCGGCTCACAAACCTCATACTCCTGTCCCGGCCTTATCTCACAAACACCCGGCTCAACTCCGTAAAGAACGTCGTAGGATATAACCTGGTGTCCCGCACCTATAGGTCCGACAACCGGAATGAATTTCCTACCTATTAAAGCATTTCGTGCCACCTCGTAAACCGTTTTATCTATCTGTTCCCATTCGTCAGCGGTTAGGGGTGCTTGGTCTCTTTGCAGAAATTCCATTTCCCACCTCCTAAAAGTAACATTAATACATAATAACGTTGAAGTCCTTTAACTTCCTCAACTTCTCTCTTACTAATTTTAGCTCTTTTACCTTTATTAAATAGCTCCATATTCCCGTTCTCGGGTCATAAATCGCTTCAAACTTTTCTGCCACCTTTTCCCTTATCAATTCCGAAGCATCCCTACTGCTCTCAATTATTACAACGTGGCCGTAAGGGGGCAGATTTTCCTCCTTTCTTCTCTTTAGCTCCTCCTCGTATAGTGTTCCTATATCTTTTTTCTCTAAGTGTTTTATCTCATCATCGGTAAGGTTTCTCGTCTGGATTATTAGTTTTTCCTTTGCGGTTCTGTAAAGTGTTGAGAGGAAGTATAAAAGCTTCTCCCTTGCCCTAAAGCTCGGATAATTTAGAAATCTTTCTCCGTCAATTAACACGACAATATCGTAAGTTTTAGTCCATTCAGGATAAGTTGAAAAGAAAAAATTCTTTCTCTCACCGAAGGTATTATAAATAACCTCCTTAACCTTTTCTATTCCTACACTTACCGCTTCCGTTTTTCCGAAACATACGGGACAAACCTGCTCCTTGCTTTTATAATGTCTTGCGTTAAACCTGCAAAAAACTAAATCCCTCTCCTTACTGTATACAAGAAAAGTTCCACACTCCGGACATTCTATTAGGGATTCACACCTCGGGCAGTAAAGGTATCCGTATCCCTCACGAGGAATTACAAAAAGAATACTTTTCTCCTTATTTTTTTCTACTTCTTTGTATGTTTCCTCAGAAATTATTTCCTTTTTTACTCTAAAAACTCTTACCTCAGGTTTAAACTCCTCAGGAATAAATCCTTTAAAAAATTTCTTTTTTAATAAGTAGTAACTCTCTATTGAGTAATTAGGGGAACAGAATATAAGCTGCGCCCCTTTAAGTTTTGATAAGTGATAAAGTGCACCTCTTATATCCAAGTTGTTTATAGGATACCTCGTATTTCTCAGCTCATTCAGAAGAATGATACTCTCAAGACTAAGAAATGGAAGGAATAAAGCCTTATACTTTCCCACGAATATGTATCCGCTTTTATAAGCCTTGAACCAGTTTTTAAACAAACGCTTCGGGGTAATTCTTGAACTTATTTCTACAACCTTCTCCCCGTAAAGCCCCTTCAGTCTTTTTACAGTTTCCCTTAATTCTCCGTCATCTGTAGAAATTATAAGTGTATTCTTTCCATTTTTCAGATTTTCTTCTGTAATTTCTCTTATTTTTTTTAATATACCCTCGTAAGTGCCAGTTATAAGTATCCTATCCTTTTCCTTTTTTATAACCTCACCGTTTGGTTCATCCTTTATCTTCAAGAGTCTTTGAACAGGCAGTTTTACCTTCCTTAAAACTCCTGTTTTTACAAGCTCTCCAATGTATGCGGTCTTAAATCCGGCTTCTTTCAAATCCTCCCTTGAAGATAATGGATTTTTTTCTATGAATTTGATCAATTTCTTTTTCTCTTCCGACTTGAGACTTTTTACAGCTTCTTCAAAGGAAATAGATAAGACAAACGCCTCTTCCGTTATATCGGGAATTATCCATTCCCTTTTCTTTTCTATTATCTTTTTCTCCAAAAGGAACCGGATTAATTTCCACGGAAAGCTTTTCCTTAAAATTTCATAGGGAACTCTTTCTTTTTTTTTCAGAAACTCAACGAGTTTTAACGTGTTTTGGTCCACCGATCTTAGGTTTTGACGCTTGAGGTAAACAAACTCATCCTCATACCAATCAAAAGAAGAAGGGAGAAAGTCCCAAAGAATTTTTGTGTAAAAATCTATGCTTTTTTTCTCAAGTTCCTTCGCAATCTCAAAGGCATGAGGAAGAACTACGGGAAGTGGATCGGGAAAACATAACACCTCTCCCTCGGATTCGCCATTAGCCTTACCTATCACTATACCGGTAATAAATTTTCCGCTTTCGTAACTCCTTATTACGGCTCTTCTTCCTACGGGCTTTTCGGGAATTTTTGCGGCTTCAACGAGCTTTGTCTGTCCGTTCGGAATAACAACCTTAAGGAGCACAAAGATATAAATTAAGACTTTAAGGCCTTGATGACCTTATCGTCAAGCTCGGTCATCTTAAGAACGTTTCCCGTATGGGCGAAGGGAATTATTCCGGTTATCGTAGCTCCGGGAAAGAGGGAGTTCTCAACGGTGTCAATTTCAACCTCGAACACCGATACCGGGAAGGGAACCCCCTCTATTTTCTCAACGATTTCCTTGGCGTTTCCGTAACAGCTTAGGGCTTTATCGGGAGCAAAAATCTGTATGGCAACTTTTCCCGTTTCCCTTATGTTTTGGGAAGTTTTGGCCTTTGAGCTTACCGCAATTCTTATCGTTCTCTCATCAACCGGATAAACCCAAGTTATAAAGGTGATATGTATATTTCCCTCCTTATCAACGGTTGAGACTACAACGGGAAAAACGTTTAAATCTCTCATTAAATCTATTAAATCTCTGGGTAGCATTTTTCCACCTCCTTAAAATTTCCTAACAATATTTTAAACGCATATAGCGGGTTTGACCTTTCTAAAAGTGAGGTATATAATTTTATATTGGATACATAAGATTTTATAAGCCTTTATTTGAAGGCAAAAAAAACCAAAAGGAGGTGATGTAATGGCAGAAAAGAAGGTGAGGGTAGCTATAGCGGGAGTGGGTAACTGTGCAAGCTCACTAATACAGGGAATTTACTATTACAAGAAGAAGGGAGCTGTTGACGTTAGCGGACTTATGCACGAGGACATAGGGGGATATAAGCCGTGGGATATCGAGATAGTTGCAGCGTGGGACATTGACGCAAGGAAAGTTGGAAAAGACGTTTCGGAAGCTATATTCGCACCTCCCAACTGCACGGCGGTTTTTGAACCCGACGTTCCCCACATGGGTGTAAAAGTAAGAATGGGTAAGGTTCTTGACGGATTTGCACCCCATATGAAGGAGTATCCACCCGAAAGAACCTTTGTCCTTGCAGACGAGAAGGAAGACGAACTTGAGGACGTTGTAGCGGTCCTCAAAGAAACACAGGCTGACGTTCTTATTAACTACGTCCCCGTAGGAGCTGAACAGGCTGCGAGGTTTTACGCTGAAGCATGTCTCAGAGCAGGTGTATCCTTCATAAACGCAATGCCGACCTTTATAGTTTCGGATCCCGAGTGGGCAAAGAAGTTTGAAGAAGCGGGAATACCTGTAGTGGGAGACGACATAAAGTCCCAAGTAGGAGCTACAATCGTTCACAGGGTATTAACTCAGCTCTTTGTAGACAGGGGTGTTAAGCTTGATAGAACATACCAGCTCAACTTCGGAGGAAATACGGACTTCCTCAACATGCTTGCGAGGGAAAGGCTAAAGACTAAGAAGATTTCAAAGACCGAAGCGGTAACCTCACTACTTCCTTATGAACTCGGATGGGAAAACGTTCACATAGGACCTTCCGACTGGGTCCCCTGGCTTAACGATAGAAAGATAGCTTACATAAGGATGGAAGGTAGACTCTTTGGAGACGTCCCAATGTATATTGAACTAAAACTTGACGTTGAGGACTCTCCCAACAGTGCAGGTTCGATGATAGACGCAATAAGGTGTGCTAAGCTTGCAAGAGATAGGGGAGTAGCAGGACCTCTATACTCCATAAGCGCTTACACGATGAAACACCCACCCATACAATACCCCGACTGGCAAGCTAAGAAGATGGTTGAAGAGTTCATAAGAGGAGAAAGAGAGAGATAATCATTTCAAAAACCAGGGTTTCGGCTTTTCCTTTTTAAATTTTTTAGAGAGGTAGTTAAAAAAGATATCAAGACTCTTTAAGTGCTTCTCTTTTAAGGAGTAATCAATACACTCTTTAAAGTAATACTCGTAATCTTTATACTCTTCAGGAAAATTACTAAAAAATTCTTCGAGACTTTCCCTTATCTCTTTTAAAAGTAATCTCGCCTTACTCAGGTCTGCATCTCTTCTCACGAGAAATAAGGCAAAAACAAAGGGAAGTTTATGGAACTCATACCACTCCTTTCCCAGGTCGTATATAAACGGGTATTGGTCCGTTTCCATCGCCTCGTCACCTATTAGGAGCTTTGCCTCCCCCTCGGATACCTCAATAATCTTTTTATTGAACTTCTTTTCCATTATGTAGTGAAGGAGATAACGGGAGGTTAACGAGGCCTTTGTTATACTTACCTTCTCAACCTCATATATCGGTTTTTTTGAAAAAAGCTTAACGGAACAAACTTCACCCCTTGAGGATATAGATATATCAGGAAGAATGTAATACTTATCGGGGTTGAAGAAGGCCTCAACCGAGGAAACTATGCCCGCCTGTATCTCTCCTTTTCTTAAAAGCTCAACGAGTTTTGAAGGCACTTCCCTTACAACCTCAAAAGAACGAAGTTTATAAAAAAGGGGAACGGTGTTTAGATAAGAAACCTGACCTACACGGAACATCAAATAAAGAAATTTTAAGAAAGGAAG